>CAXTTW010000027.1:0-13151 GCA_964247255.1 uncultured Acidobacteriaceae bacterium | reverse complement strand
GCTATTCCCGCTCCCAGTAACACCCACCCCAACCAGGAAGGAACGATCGATGAGTAGGCAAGGTGCACTGCCTTCTATTCATTGCCGTTTTGCTTCTTCTCGCCCTTGATGACGTAGTGCTTATCTATGCTCGCTGAACCGTGTTTGAAGTTTGGCATCCGCACTCTTCAAATCAGATGGCACATAAAGACAGCAATGCGCCCACGCAGACCCATTATCGCCGTAATAGATAAGGTTCCACAGTCGGTACTGGGGAGCGTTGATCAGGCTGCCTGGCGGCGGCCAGATAACCCATGCAAGAGCGCCGTTCTTCTCGGCGATCCAGTCTAGAACATCGCTTACCGAAGCGCCTTTCAGCTTCAACGGCGGCAGAAACCTATCCTCAGGTGGCACATGCAAGATGCCGCCGTAGCCTGTCCTCTGTGGGTTTAGCTTAAACTGCAGTTCTCCCCAAAGTCGCTCTGATATGAATGTCGCATTGTCTCCGCCCGAAACCTCGAAATTCTCGAGGCGCATATCCGCTGTATAGTTTCGCGTAGTAGAAAAAACGCGAACGACGCCGTTTTCGTTTTGTGTCGCGGTGTAATTTGGAATCTTACTTAAGACATCAAGGAAAATCGTTTTTATCGTCGCGTTGGTTATATCGATAGATATTTCGGTCTGGATAAGATCCAGATCGCTTACCACTATACCCAGAGGCAAATGCTCCTGTCTTCCGAGCTCAAGCAGTATTTCGAGCGGTGTTTGGTCCTTTGCTTTGAATGAAGCTAGCGTGGAATCTATATTGGCAGGCTTCATGTGCTGCCCGCTGCATGGCTGAATAAGCAGAACAAAGGCCGCAAGGAAACTCGCCAGCTTCGCCGGTGAAATCATTTGCCATTTACCGTGAAGCCGTTGCACGTCTCTATTAGCGCATTCTTTACGGGCAGCGTTGTACCCCCATATGTCAGGGTCTGAGTCAACATAGATTGCAATCCACCTCCGGTTCCGTTAAGGCAAGCATTAAGAGCCGCATCACAATTGAAATATGCATCGCTATAGACGCCGTTCATGGCTTGTGCCAAGGGAGCATTCTCGTATGTCGTTTTACCGCTTCCTGTTTGAAGCGCTGGTGTGCCCCAATGAAAGTCATCTTTTCCCGTACTGATGCTTTCTCCAACCGTTATGCCGTTTGCGGTAAATGCAACAGGGGGAGTAGCGTTATCGACAATCTGAGCCCAAATAGTTCGCGCGTGGGTCTGGGCGGTGCCGTTCATGCACGAGCTGAATCCTCGAGATAGACTGCCTACAAGTCTGATTGTGGTAGGCACTCCAACCGTGGCCGTCCCTCCCCCGCCGGCAGAGCAGTAGCTGCTCTGGAGACGTACGCCGACGCCGGACGTGCCTGCGGAGTTGCCGAGGAGATTTACACTGCTTACTGTGTTGTAGCCTGAAATTGAAGCCACACTGGGTGTGCCGGAAGTCCAGGTAGTGCTGAAGTTGCCGGTTCCGGTTTGCTGACCGTTGCAAGCATTGGGCGTGCCGCTGGTACATGTGATTGCCGTAACCGTTCCAAATTCAGCAATCGTTCCATCTGCCAAGTAAGTGGTAATGACATTGACACTTGCGCCGCAGAGTAGACCTGAGTACCCGCAGCTGTAATTCCGCGCCATGCCCGCAGCGCGGTCGGTGTGCAGCAGCCGCCCGCTGCTCTCAGTCGAGTCGGGAACGAACCAGTTCACTTCGCCGGTTTGGAGGGTGGGCGGAAGGGTGCGGCCCGTGTCGTCCTTGGTCCGGCTCTCGATCAGATCGCGCAGGCTGACAGATTGGGTTTGCATCTTCGCCAGCGTGTAGGTCTTCTGCCAGGTTTCGCTGCCGCCGACCGAGACGGCGAACTTTTGCGTTGCCGCGCCGTGATTGAACAGCAACAGCGTCGACTCAGTTCCATTCTCAATGGACCAGGGATGCACGCCGCCGTTGTGCGTGTCGCGCTCGTCCTTGGCTTGCAGCTCGACCCGACGCAGCGGCGGGCCGCCTCCGGCGACGAACTTGGCGGCGAGCAAGCCCGATGCTGCGTCGGAGCTGACGAGGAAGGAGTTTTGGAGGTCGGGGTCGCCGGACAGGTTCGCGAGTGCCACCTCGCGGCTGGAGTTAGGCGGCAAGGTCACGGAGCCGACCACCCGCGGGTTGGCCGCCGCGCCAGACGCGTTGTGCGCGAAGGTGATGGAAACGTGCGCGGGCGCGG
Source organism: uncultured Acidobacteriaceae bacterium (assembly GCA_964247255.1). GTDB lineage: Bacteria > Acidobacteriota > Terriglobia > Terriglobales > Acidobacteriaceae > EB88. The sequence continues at coordinate 10,927 of CAXTTW010000027.1, read as the reverse complement.
CTGAAAAATTGGCCAGGCTGATGCGCGGGATATACTCGCCCACCGGAAGCAGGGTCGCTGCGCCGACCGGCACGCCCGCGAAAACGATTCCGGGCGAGTGTGCCGCTTGCGGGTCTGAGAACAGGACGCTTGAGAACGATCGGCTGTCCTCGTCGGTGTGCGGGGCCAGCGCGAACGCGGCAAATGAGCCTGGAGCGCCGTCCGAGGTGATGCGCATGCCGGTCGCGCCCTGGGCTTTACCGGTCCCTTCGCTCTGAAGCGCGTCAACTTCCGCATCTCGCGACCCACAAGCGGGGGCGATGGAAGTTTGGCCGGGGATGAGGGTGATCTGCCGCGTGCTGGACGCGCCCTGCTCGCCGAGGCACTCGACCTTGACGTGCTGCACGGCGGAGGCCAAGCTGGTTACCGCGAGGACGGGCGCGCCGTCGGACGGGTCGGCGACGCCGACCAATGTCGGTGAGCTTGACGGGGTCGGCGCGGAGATTTCCTCGTCGAGATAGGTGGGTGCAGCAGACCCGGTGTACGTCATCGCCAGAGTGCCGAGGATCACGGGCCCGGCGAGCGAGAGGCTCGGCTGCACGAGGACGCTGCCGCGCGCTGCCGTCGATCCCACTTTCGCTAGCAGATCGCCTAGGTCAAGCTCCTGCTTGCTGTGCGGTTGGAAGGTAACTCGCTTCGTCAAAAGCACGGTGCCGGACGCATCGCGGAGGAGAAGATCGGCATAAGTCGGGTCGGAAGCAACGTTGGATAAGGTCAGTACACTGGTGAAGCGGTCACCCGTGAGAAAAAGGGGAATCGCAAGCGGCGACGGAGAACTCGGTACGGCGAATGTTCCGCCCGATAGCGGCTTGGCCGGATAGAACGTAGTTCCGGGCTGGGAGGCCTGCTGGGCCGAAGCGGGCACGCTGATCAGCGCGGTAAGCAGAAGCAATAAAGGGGGGGGCGAACTTCGCGAACATCATCTGCACCTCGGCGGGAAGTCAAGATTGACGCGATTTACAACTCAGAGCTTCGAGTGCTAAGACAGTAAGTCTTTATTCCCATCGATGGCAAGCGGAAAGATTTCCACAGGGTCGGATGGAATCCTTTGGTTCCCAAAGCAGCAGCTCGAACAGCGATCAGGCCGCGCTCTGGCGCGCGGTCGCGGCTCAACAAGCGGATGGGCAGGAGTACGGTGCGCATCTTGGGAGAAGGCTTGCAACCCGCGTCATGGCGGTTGCGCGCCGCGTATCGTTGCCCTCGATGGACAACGTCGCGAGCAGGCCCAAAACGAGCGCGGCGGACGGAAGGAGCATGGAATATTGTTCTCCATGCCCAAGCCCGTGAGGGCTCCAAGGACCAGCCAGTACCGGGGCTCGCCGCACTGGACCATACGCGCAGCGGCCCAGAACAGCCCTGTCCAGAACAGCGGCTCGACGGCGTTCATTGTGAGCCAGTGATGGAGGATCAGGTACACGGGTACGGGTAGGATCGCCAGCGCCGCGAACTTTTGGGCGACACGGCCTCCGCCCAGCTCGCGCGCCATTTGAGCCACGAGCCACACCGGCGCACCGGCGGCGAGCGCCGGCAAGAAGCGGAGCGCAAACGGTGACGCGCCGAGCGTATGGAGAACAATCCAGGTGAGCCAGGCGTTCAGCGGCGGATGATCGACGTAGCCGAAGGCGAGGTACCCGGGCGCACGCGATGTAGTAGAGCTCGTCGCGGAAGATGCCGTAGCGCGTTGCCGTGAGCAGGTGCGGCGTCGTACACAAGAATGCCAGCCCGAGCACCGGGGCTGAGAGGTTCGGCAACGCCGGCTGGACCCGGCTCGTTTTCATTGTTCCGGTACGCGCACCGGTTTGCGGCGGTTCCCTCCCGTCGCGCGAATCAGAGCAGGATGTGTTCGGCGGCGAGAACGCGGTTGCCGTCGAGGAGGATGGACGCGCGCTCCATAGTATTGCGGAGTTCGCGGACATTGCCGGGCCACGGGTGGGTCTCGAGCATGGCGAAAACCTCCGGGGCGATGCGGACGCCGGGGCAGAACTTCGCGGCAAACGTTTCGACCAGCATGCGAACGTCGCCTTCCCGCTCGCGCAAGGGTGCGAGCTGAATGGGGAAAACGGCGAGGCGATAGTACAGGTCCTCGCGAAAGAGTTTCTGCGCGGAAAGCGTCTTCAGGTCGGCGTTGGTGGCGGCGACCACGCGTACGTCCACCTTAAGATTGTCGTTGCCGCCCAGGCGCTGCACCTCGCCCTGCTCGAGAAAACGCAGGATCTTGCTTTGGAGGGAGAGAGGCATATCGCCGATTTCGTCGAGAAACAGGGTGCCGCCGTGCGCGGCATGGATGCGTCCGATGCGGGACTGCATCGCGCCTGTAAACGCACCTTTTGCGTAGCCGAACAGCTCGGCCTCGAGCAGGGCTTCCGGGATGGCGGCGCAGTTGACTACCGCGAACGGATGCTTGGCGCGCGGGCTGATCATGTGGATTGCCTGCGCGACGAGGTCCTTGCCGGTGCCGCTTTCGCCCGTGACGAGCACCGTTGTTTCGGACCGGGCGACCATCTCCGTCAGGCGGTAGACCCGCTGCATCGCGGCCGAGCTGCCGACCATGCCGCGGAGACCCGTGCGCGGCGCGCCTTCGACACGCTGTTGCGGAAGCGGCAGCGGAGCATCGGGGATCGTGCCTTTGTAGATGAGGTCGGTGAGCTGGGCGGCAAGCGGGGTAGGCGACGCGTTGGCGAGCAGCAGATGGCCCGTTTGCGCGTTTAGGGTCAGGATTTCGATCGAAGGGAAGCGCTGGAGTACGAGCGCGCTGAACTCGTTCGCGACGATGTCCGGGAGCATCGGGTCGAGCAGCAGCAGCTCGGTCCGGGCATCGCCGAGTCCGTCGAGGGCTTCGGCCCCGCTGGCGGCTTCCTTGAGCGCCCATCGCGGCGCGCCGATTTTTTCGCGCAGCTGCGCGCGCAGACGGACGTTGGGGCTTACGAGGAGGATGCGCACCGGGTCCCGGTCGCCGGGCCGCACCGAGGGGTAGCTTTCGTTGTGTCCGGCCGTCTCTGAAAACTCAAGCGCAGGCAAGGGCATAGCCGACTCCCCTCACTGTGCGGATGAGCTTCTCCTCGCCGGATGCATCGATTTTGTCGCGAAGGTACTTCATATATACGTCGACGATGTTCGTGCTGGGGTCGAAGGGAACGCGCCATACCTCCTCCATCAGAGTGGCGCGGGACACGGGTTTGGGCGCGTGCTGCATCAGGTAGTCGAGCAGCGCGAACTCGCGCGGCGTCAGCTCGATCCGGCGGCCGTCGCGCTCGACACGGTACTCTTCCCTATTCAGAAACAGTCCGGGCTCCTTCTTCGGCGGCAGCGCGTCCGGAATGGCGGCAGCGCTGCGGCGCAGAAGGGCGCGCATGCGCGCGAGCAGCTCAAGCAGGGAGAAAGGCTTGATGAGGCAGTCGTCGGCCCCGACGTTCAGGCTCTCGATCCGGTCCTCGGTGCGGCTGCGTCCGGTAAGAACCAGAACTGGCAACCCGGGCTGCGAAGCATGAATCCTGGGTAGAACGGTCAGGCCGTCCATCCCGGGGAGGTTCAAGTCGAGCAGAACAAGCTGAAACGTGTGCCCCTCGAGTTCTCCCAGGGCAGCTTCCGCGTGGTGCGCGACGTGGCCGACAAAGCCTTCCGAAGCAAGCCAGGAGCAGAGCAGCCGGGCAAGCGGGATGTCATCCTCGACGACGAGGATGCGGGCGGGCGCGGGAGCCGCCATTTGCACCCTGTCCGGCGCGGGCGCAAGGCCAGGGGCGGGCTGTCCATTCAGTTGGGTTGGCATTCCATTTCGTTCCATCTGTGTGGTTTCCTGTGGGCGACTATAGCGGAGTCATCGGCGGAAAGTGGAAACAGAATGAGGGGTCACGGTACCAAGGTTTAACGTTTTCCCACCTTGGGAATCGTGTAGAAATGGCGCATCCCGGAAGCCTGTTTGGAAGAAAAAATGCTATTCGCCCGCGTGAGGATGTAAAGAAGGAGCTTTCGGCGCATCCGCCGCCGGAGGCTTCATTGCAGCCCCAGGCTTGGCGGCACTCACCATCTTGCCCAGCGGCAGATCCTTGTCGGCATCGAGATATTGCACGATCAGCGAAATGCGCCGGTTTGCTGCGTTATAGGGATTCTTCGGATCGCGAAGCCGCTGGTCCGCGAACCCTCGCACTTGCGCGACCTGGTTCAAGCGCACTCCATTGGCCTGCATCAAGCGCCGAGCGACATTGGCTCGATCCGAGGAAAGCTCCCAGTTGCTGTACAGCTTGTCATTGGTATACGGCTGGGCATCGGTGTGGCCCTCAATCGACAGCCGGTTCGGCAGGGGTCCCAGCTGGGCGGACAAAATCTTCAAGATCGCGACCAGAATTGGCGTTGGCTGGGTTTTTCCGGTTTCAAAGAACGTGCCTTTCGGATCCTCGATCAGCTCGATCCGCAAGCCTTCCGGTGTAATGGTAAATTCGATCTGCTTCTTGAGCGCATCGAGCGGGTCCACCTTGTGGATTGCCTGCTGCAGGGCCTCCTTGAGCTTTGTCAGGTCCTGCTTGTTCAAGAGAATGTTTTCCCCTGTGCCGGCACGGTCGGAGCCCTTGTCCGCGGAGCGCCCGTTGGGATCTTGGAAGTAGCCCGCGATCACCTGCTTCTCCTGCTTGGAGGAAGAGCTCATCAGCCAAAGGACGATGAACAGCGCCATCATGGCGGTGACGAAATCGGCGTAGGCCACCTTCCAGGCACCGCCGTGGTGGCCGCCGTGGGCACCTTTTTTCTTGATCAGGATGATCGGAGGCTGGGGGGCGGCCATGGCTACTTCGCAGCCTCCGCGGCCTTGCCCCGGCACACGTTTTCGACTTCCGTGAAAGACGGCCGGAGGTGGCCGGGGATCGCGCGTCGAGCCATCTCGACTGCCAGAATCGGCGACATGCCCTTGATAAAGGAGAGCATCACCACCCGGAGAATGTAGTAATAACCGTGTTCGTCGCCGACGCGCTTGCCCATCGCCGAGGCGAGCGGGCCGAGCATGCCGTAGCAGAGCAGAATGCCCAGAAATGTCCCGACCAGCGCTGCTGCTACCTTGTGACCGATCTCCTCGGGCGGCCCGCCGAGCGCGCCCATCGTCACCACGATGCCGAGCACGGCGGCGACAATCCCGAGGCCGGGCAGCGCATCCGCCACGGTCGTCAGCGCGCTCGTCGGCTGTTCGGCGCATCTGTGGTGCACTTCCATGTCAAGGTCCATCATCTGGTCCACGTCAAAGGTGCTCACGCCGCCGGTGATGGCCATGCGCATGGTGTCGCACACGAAATCCCGAACATGGTGATCCTTGAGGAAAGCAGGATATTTCTTGAAGATCTCGCTCTTGTCCGCCTCTTCCACGTCGTTTTCGATCGAGACCATGCCTTCTTTCCGGGCCTTGGTGAACAGGTCGAACATCATCTTGAGCGTGTCGAGGTAGCGCTGCTTGGGAAACTTAGGCCCGCCCAGCACCCCGATGAGCCCGGAGCTGATGCCCTTGAGAATGTGCATGGGATTGGCCGCTAAAAGCGTTCCGATCGCGGCCCCGCCGATCGTGACCAGCTCCGCCGGCTGGATTAGCACGGCGAGATGCCCGTGCTCCATGAGGAAGCCGCCAATGACCGCTCCGAAAACAACCACGATGCCGATGATCGAAAACATGCGCCGCTTGCCCTTCCCTGAAACGGCCGCAACCGGCCCGTGTTCCCCTTATCGGCTCTTCGCGGCTTTTTGTTCAGGGACGAACCGAAACCCAGGTAACTGAGTGCCAAAACGGGAAACCGGTGATGGGACATTCCGTTTCGGGACCGACACGCTTGCGAGTGCGCGAGACGGGCCGACATGCGCTACACCTTGCCCAGCGCAGGACGAATCGGCAGGCCGTCCTTGCGGCGAAGCGAATGGCGCGAATGCTTTAGACGGGCGTCAGGACACGAGATAGAGCTACTTGGGCAGCGGCTGCTCGCCGCGGATGGTGAAAACCTCTTTCGCCTCGGGCTCGGGTGAGCCAAGGGCCAGCGAGTACCGCCCCGCGCGCACGGCACGGAGACCAGCGGCATCGACAGTCGACAAGCGGCGCGGATCGAGCTGCCAGCGCAGGTGCCTGGTTTCTCCGGGGCCGAGCGGGGCGCGATCGAACGCGACCAACTGCCGCAGCGGTGCCAGGCCGCCCTGGGGTGGGGTCAGATACAGCTCGGCGACGGCATCCCCGGAGCGTGGGCCCGTATTGCGGACGTCGGCTTCGACAGTGAGCGGACTGCCGGCCTCGATCGTTCGCGCGGAGAGCTTCAGGTTCGAGTAGGCGAAGCGGGTGTAGCTGAGGCCGTAACCGAAGGGCCACAAAGGCTTGCCGGTGTAGTAACGGTAAGTTCTGTCGCGCATGCTGTAGTCGTCAAAGGGGGGCAGGCCGGCGGTGCTTGCGTAAAAAGTTACCGGCAGCTTGCCGCCGGGGTTTGCCTTACCGGACAAGACTTCCGCAATGATCTGCCCGCCCGTTTCCCCCGGGTACCAGGCTTCTAGAATCGCGTTAGCGTGCGCGGCAGCCCAGTCTACCGATAAGGCACTGCCATTCTGGAGCACGACCACCAGCGGCTTCCCTGTCGCGGCGAGAGCTTCGAGCAGGCGCTCTTGCGGCGCGGGCAGATCGAGCGAGGTACGGTCGCCGCCGAGGAAGCCATCGATGTGGGTCGGCATCTCCTCGCCTTCGAGCTCGTTCGTGAGCCCGACGCAGGCGACCGCGACATCGGCGGTCTCCGCGGCTCGGACTGCTTCCGCTACCTCCAAGTCGACCGGAGGGGACCAACGCAGCGAAACGCCGGAAAAGGTCAGAGGGCCCAGATGCCTGAACTCGACCGTGATAGGGTGCGGCTTCGCGTCGGCAAAAGCGAGATCGACTTCGTGGGTGACCGACCCCCAATCCTCGGTGCCGGGTACATGGTGGGCAGCGTCAACCGAATGCCCGTCCAGGGTAACGGCGACCTGCTCAGTGTCACGGTTCAAAGCGGCGGGCAGGCCGTCGCAGCCGTCCCCGCACCGGCCCACCTTGAGCGCCAGCTTGTACGTACCGGGCTGGGGCGGCGTGATCGTTCCGGTCCAGCGAACACTGTAGCTCTTCTGGTCGAGCCCGGGCACAGGAGGCGCAAAAGTCCAATCGAAGTCGATCTGCTTGTCGTTGCGGGTCGCTTTCGGCGTGCCGGAAAGGTCGGGAGAGGCAAAGTATTCGGCGGTCAGGCCTTCCTTGCCGGCGGAAGTGTGGAACAAGGTACGCGGAACCGGCAGAGCGACGCCCTCAGCATACGGTGAACCCTGCGCGTAGAGCACTCTGGCCGCGGGGAACTCGGACTCTACGCCATCGACGGGGAGGACGGGGTGAGAGGGGATCGCGTTGTAGTTGCCTTCGAGCGCGAGCAGCGAAGCGGCATTCGGTCCCACGACGGCAATCGTTTTTACTTTCGGGCTCAGGGGAAGGGTGCCGTCGTTTTTGAGCAGCACCATGGATTCGCGAGCCGCCCGGGCTGACAAGTCCCGGTGCGCGGGTGAGTCGACCTCCGATGCCGGCAGGTTAACGAAAGGAGCTTTTCCGGGCGGGTCGAAGAGGCCGAGGCGGACCCGAGCCGTAAAAAGCCGGATTGCCGCCGTATCGACCGCCGACTCAGGCAGGAGCCCTTGGTGGACAGCGTCGACCAGAGCCCGATAGGTTGTCCCGCAGTTGGTATCCGTGCCGGCCAGAACAGCGGCGGCAGCCGCATGGGCGGCATCGGGTGCGGTCTGGTGGCCTTGAAAGATGTCGTCCACCGCACCGCAATCGGAGGTAACGAAGCCTTTGAAATGCCAGGCATCGCGCAGAGTGGTCTTAAGGAGCATGGTGCTCGCGCAAGCGGGGCTGCCGTCCACCGCATTGTAGGCGCACATCAGCGAGTCGGCTTTCGCATCGACGATGGCGGCCCGGAACGCGGGCAGGTAGGTCGATTCCAGATCGTAGAGCGAAGGGTCGACATCGGCCTTGTGGCGCGTGCTTTCCGGGCCGGAGTGGACGGCGAAATGCTTCGGCGTCGCGATCGTTTCAAAGTAGGCCGGATTGTGGCCTTGCAGGTTGCGGATGAAATCCGCGGCCAGCGAACCGGTCAGAAATGGGTCCTCGCCGTAGGTCTCCTGCCCCCGGCCCCAGCGCGGGTCGCGAAAGATATTGATATTCGGCGACCAGATCGTCAGGCCGAAGTAGCGGCCCCGGTTGCCCGCGGCGCTGGCGATGTTGTATTTGGCGCGTGCTTCCGTCGCGATGACCGCCGCCTCCTGCCCGACCAGCTCCTTGTCCCAGGTCGCCGCCATGCCGATGGCCTGCGGGAAGACCGTGGCGTAACCGGACCGGGCGATGCCGTGCAGCCCTTCGGACCACCAGTCGTACGCGGGAATGCCCAGCCTCGGGACGGCCGGTGCCGCGTTCATCATCTGCCCTACCTTCTCCTCGAGGGTCATGGCATGGACCAGCGCCGCCGCGCGTTGGTCTGCGGGCAGGGCGGGATCCGCAACCTGCGGGGGCGCCTGGCCCCAGGCGGCAGGGGAAAGCAAAGCGGTCAAGGCGAGAAGCTTGTGCATATTCGACTCTGAGACTCACAGGAAGATGGAATGGTGCGAGGCCCAGCCTATGCGAAGCTGCCCAGTCCAGGCAACGCCAGCTTGCGCAGGGCAGCCATGATAGGAATGTGGGATGGAACGATCGGAGAATCCAAGCTTGCGGAAGCAGTGGTGGATCGTGGCTGTGTTGGTCCTGGCCTCGTTCCATTGCGTGCAGAGCATTTTCTACGACGACTACAGCTACATCGACCTCCAGCGGTACGAAGCGGGACAGGAAAGACTGCCGTTTCAGGCGCGGGTAGGCATGATGCCCCTCTTGCGGGCCGTGCACGGCAACGCCGCCCTAAGCCGCCTGGCGCGGTCGCTGCAGCAAGACCAGGGCGTGCAGCACATCGTGATCGAACCGTACACGGCGGAAAAGCTGGCGAGCTACGCGGCGGGCGTCCTGAGCATGGTCGTCATGGCGGGGGCCGCCGGACGGTACGGGTTCCGGCGCTTCCCGCGAGTCTGGTGGCTTTTCCCCGCGGTCGTGCTCGGCGTCTTCTATGCCTCCTACGCGGCGCGGGCCGACCAGAACCTGTGGTACCCCTACGATCTGCCGCACGCGGCTTTGTTCACGCTGGGAGCGTTGGCGCTCCTTGAAGGCCATCTCGCCCTCGTCGCCCTGTGGTTCGCGCTGGATGTGCCGATGCGGGAAACGGCGCTGTTCCTGCTGCCGTGCGTCCTGGCCGTGGGTTGGGTGCGAGGGGAGCGGCGGCGCGCCGCTTTGCTGGCCGCGGGGATGGCGGTGTTCTGGCTCGCGGTCCGGATCGCGATCGCGAGGCACTTCCCCGGCAGGGCTTCGGGACTGCAGATTCCCTACCACGTCAACGGGCACGACCTCCTGACGCCGAAGCACTGGCCGCAATTGATGAGCGTCTTCGGCTTCTTGGGGCTGCCGCTCGTTCTCAACCTGCGCCGGTTGACGCCTCCCGAGAAAGCCTTCCTGCTGGGCGCGGTTCCGGGCGTGGCGCTCGCGGCCCTGCTGGGGATCTGGGAGGAAACCCGGGTCTGGGTCGAGTGGAACGCGGCCTTTGCCTGCCTGGCGGCAACGCTGTTTTGCAGGTTCGTGTACGAAACGCCAACCGCGCGGCAGGCGGAACTGTAGTCTCCGGCTTTCCTCCGAGCCGCGCTACCGCGCCGGATATTGCTGCACCGCGCCCGTACGGCTGTTCCACATGGAAATGTCCCCGGAGGGGCTCACGGTCGCGCGAAGCAGATAACCAGGGTCGGAACCCTGCGCGGTGCCCTGGAGGTTGGCGATCCGCGCCTCGGGCGCGTTGAGGGGACCGGCTTCGTTCGAGTGGTGCAGTTGGTACAAGGCGGGCGGGTTCGGCAGGTCTCTCAGGGTCTCGAAGACAGGCGTGGAACCGCCTTTCACCTGGCCGTTGTCCATGACCGCCACCACGGGACGGATGGCCCGGAGCAGCTCTGGGCTGGAGCTTTGCGACCATCCGTGGTGGGAGACGACCAGCAGATTGACAGCGCCCACCCGGTCGTTCGGGCACTCGAGCGCCTGCTCCTTGTCCCGGGTCAGGTCACCAAGGTCGAGGATGCGCGCCTCGCCCCACTGGAGCGCGAAGCCGAGCGAGCGGGCATTTTCAGTTTGGTCGGCCTGCTCCGGGCTGGAGGGGCAGGCCGGGTTCGCGACCCCGGCACCCTGAAGCGGAGTGGCAAGCACATTGCCGTCGGACGAGACGACCGTCGCCTCCGGAAACCCCGGAACCTTGTCGCCCACCCGAAGCACCTGGTGCGGGTACTTCTTCGCGACTAGCCCGTTGTAGGCGTCCAAAGGGCCGGTCTTCTCAGGTGGGAAATCCTCGCGGTTGGGGCCGTGATCGAGGAAGAGGCCGATCGGAACTTTTTTGGCCAGGGCAGGTACGCCTCCGACGTGGTCGTCGTGGTAGTGCGTGATGAGGACGTCGCCGAGGCGCTGGATCCCGGCCAGGCGCATGGCTTCCTGAATGCGGGCAGCGTCTCGGCCGCCGTGGCCCGGCCAGCCCGTGTCGACCAGCAGCGAGCGCCGGTCGGGGGTGACGAAGAGCGTGGCCTGCCCGCCTTCCACGTCAATGAAGTAGACCTCCAACGCACCGGTCGGGGGTGGAGGGGGCTGGAGCTGCGGGACTTTCTGAGCGTGGAGAGCGGTCGCGAGGAGCAAAAGGGCCGGCCAAGGCTTCATAGTTGAGATTGAACGCCAAGTGCGGGGCGGGCGCAAGCCGCAGCCTGTCATGTTCCCGGAGTTCCCGCTCACTTAGACGGGAGTCATCCTGAGCGGAGCGAAGAACCTGCT
>CAXTTW010000026.1:0-13296 GCA_964247255.1 uncultured Acidobacteriaceae bacterium | reverse complement strand
GCCAGCCAGTGCCGCACGGACCCGCCGGTGCTGCGGCCGAAGCCCGGCGCGGCCGTGCGCTGCATCCACGACGCGCCGGTCCGCCAACTGGCCGAGCCGTCGGCTGCTTGAAAAGGAGACGACCATGACGGATGACGAGTTCAAGGCGGCCATGAGCCGCAGCGGGCTGCCGTTGACGCCCGAGACGCTGGCCGAGCTTCGCCGCGCCAGCCATATCATGGAGGCCATGGTGGAGCGGGTGACGCGGGACAAGCCGCGCGAGGCGGAGCCGGCCCTCGTGTTCCAACCGGGGCCGTGCCCATGAGCGCGCAGCTCACCATCGCCGAGGCGTCCCGGCTGATCGCCGCCGGCACCCTGTCCCCGGTGGAGCTGACGCGGGATTGCCTGGCCCGCGTCCGGGCCGCGGACGACAGGCTGCACAGCTTCCTGCTGGTGACGGAGGAGCGCGCGATGGCGGATGCCCACGCCTCCGAGGCGCGTTGGGCGCGCGGCGCCGCCCGGGGCCGGCTCGACGGCATCCCGATCGCGCACAAGGACATCTACAACACCGCCGGCGTCCGCACGACGGCGCATTCCCGCCTGCTGGAGGACAACGTGCCCGCGGAGGACGCCGAAAGCGTCCGCCGGCTGGCGGAGGCGGGGACGGTGATGCTGGGCAAGCTCGCCACCCACGAGTTCGCCATGGGCGGCCCGTCCTTCGACGTGCCGTGGCCGCCGGCGCGCAACCCGTGGAACCCCGACCATTTCACCGCCGGCAGCAGCAGCGGCACGGGCGCCGCGGTGGCGGCCGGGTTCATCCTGGGCGGCACCGGGTCGGACACCGGCGGCTCCATCCGCGGCCCGGCGGCATTGTGCGGGATTGCCGGGATCAAGCCGACCTACGGGCTGATCAGCCGGCGCGGCATCCTGCCGCTGTCGTTCACGCTGGACCATGCCGGGCCGCTGGCCTGGACGGCGGAGGACTGCGCGCTGCTGCTGCAGGCCATGGCCGGCCACGACCCGGGTGACCCGGCGAGCGCCGACCGCCCAGTGCCCGACTTCACCGCCGGCATCGCCGAGGGCATCAAGGGCCTGCGCGTGGGCGTGGTGCGCCACTTCCACGAAACCGACAACCCCGGCAGCCCGGCCACCCTGTCCGGGATCGAGACGGGGCTGGACGTGCTGCGCCAACTCGGCGCCACCGTGGGGGAGATCACCCTGTCGCCCATGCAGGAGTACCATTCCTGCGGCTTCCTGATCCTCACGGCGGAAGCCTACGCGGTCCATGAACCCTGGCTGCGCACCCGGTTCTACGACTACGGCGAGCTGTTCCGCGACCGCATCGCGCTCGGCGCGCTGGTCAGCGGGCCGCACTACGTGCAGGCGCTGCGGCGCCGGCGGGAGCTGTGCCTGGAGATGGCCGCCGCCATGGCCGGGGTGGACGTGCTGGTGACGGCGGCGGGGGGGGGCGCGGGGCCCCCGCGGGCGGGGGGGGGGGTCGACCGGGCGCTGCTCAGCGCGCTGCAGCGCCGCTTTTCGCTCGCGCCCGCGCCGCCTGCCGCTTCGGACGGGGGTGCTGCCCTGGGCCGGACCCAGGTGCGCCGCACCGACATGGAAGAGGCCGTCGCCACCCTGCCGCCGCGCGAGCGGCTGGTGTTTTTGCTCAAGGACGTCGAAGGCTACGCCCCGGCGCGTATCGCCGGACTGCTCGGCTGCGAGGAGGCAGAGATCGCGAGGACTCTGTTTTCGGCGCGTCTTCGCATGCGCAACGCCATCGCCCGACTGCAGGCAAGGGAAGCGCCGGTTCCGGGGCTTGTCACGGCTGAAGAGCCCGCGCTCGCGCACGGGTAAGCCACTCGCCGCCTCCGTACGTCGAATATCTATCCCGGCATCGGCTCGGTCTGGAGGCCGGCTCTGCGCGCGGCCCAGCCCGCCTTGGTTACCTGGCGGCTTCGGCCTAATGCAAGCGCGCCGTCCGGCACGTTTTCGGTGATGCAGGAGGCCGCCGCGACATACGCGCCCGCCCCAATCGCGAGCGGGGCCACCAAGACCGAGTCGCTGCCGATAAACGCGCCCGCGCCGATGGTAGTCGCGTGCTTGTGCGCCCCGTCATAATTGCACACGATGGTCCCCGCCCCGATGTTCGCGCCGGCTCCGATCGTGGTGTCCCCCAGGTAGGCGAGGTGGTTGGCCTTGGCTCCGGCTGCCATGCGCGTCTTTTTCAGCTCCACGAAGTTGCCGATATGCACCCCGGCACCGACCTCGCTTTCGGGCCGGATATGCGCGTAAGGGCCCACCAAAGCTCCATCCCCCAATGCCGAACCTGACAAGATGCAGCCCTGGCGGATGAGCACGTTGTCGCCCAGGGTCATGTCTTCGAGCACGGAATAGGACCGGATGCGGCAGCCCGCGCCGATCGTGGTCGCCCCGAGGACTTGCGTGAACGGTTCGAGAACCGTATCCGGCCCGATGCGGGCACCGGCATCGATGCGCACGGTTTCCGGCTGAAAGATGGTCACACCGGCGGCCATGTGGCGCGCCGCGGTGGCCCGTCGAAGCGCCGAGTCGAGCGCCATCATTTCGGCGATGGTGTTCGCGCCCAGGATCTCCGCCGCCGACGGTGCTTCGAGGGCCAGGACGCGCTCGCCCGCCTCCGTGAAGAGCCGCGCGCAGTCGGTCAGGTAAAGCTCGCCGCTCGCATTGCCCGTGCCGAGCCGCCCGATGTGGGCGCGGAGCGGTTGGAGCGCGAAGGCGTAGATGCCGGAGTTGATCTCGCGTATCTCAGCCTGTCCCGGCGCGAGATCCTTTTGCTCAACAATCGCGGCGATCTCCGGCGACCCTTCGGAGCGGCGTACGATGCGTCCATACCCGAAGGACTCATCGAGCCTTGCCGAAAGCACCGTCATGGCGGCCCGCTCGGTTTCATGGAACCGGCGCAGCTTCGCGATGGTGCCGCTCTCGAGCAGCGGCACATCGCCCGAGAGAACGAGCAGGTTCCCATAGCCGTCAAGCGCGGGCAGCGCCTGCTGGATGGCGTGGCCCGTGCCTTTTTGTTCCGTTTGCAGCACGAAACGGACGCCGGTGTGCTCAACCGCCCGGCGGACGGTCTCGGCTTCATGGCCGACAATGACGTAAATGTCCTCCGGCCGCGCCAGTGCCAGGGCCGCATCGAGCACGTGGGCCAGGAGCGGCTTGCCCCCGACCTCGTGCAGCACCTTGGGCCGCCTGGAACGCAGCCGCGTCCCCTTGCCCGCGGCCAGGATCACGACCGCCGCGCGGGTCACTGCGCGCCGCCCAACTGCTGCTGGAGCGCGGGCGGGATCGGGATAGTCACGTCGATCGGCTGCGCCGGACCGAGATCGAGCTTTGACAAGGCATCGCCGAACTCGGATTGGTTTCCGACCACGAGCACCGCCAGCTTAGAAGGATCGATGCGGGCCTTCGCGACCCGTTCGAGGTCGGCCACCGTCACCTTCTCGACCCCGGCGCGATAGCGCTCCAGGTAGTCAGCGGGGTAGCCGTAGAAGGCCAGCCTGCCCGCGGCGGCAAGCACTTTACCGGGCGTGTCGTAGTTGAAGATGAACCCGTTCAAGACCTGGTCCTTAGCCAGCTTGAGTTCGTCCTCGGTGAAGGGTGCCGAAGCCAGCTCGCGAGTCTGCTTCAGCATCTCCGCGGCAGCCGCTTCCGTGCTCGCGCTCTTGGTGGTCGCGACGACGCGAAACAGCCCCGGGTGGTCCCAGGAGGAGCCGATCCCGCCGCTGACGCTGTAAGCCAGGGCAAGCTTCGTGCGGATGTTCTGGAACAGCCGCGAACCGAACCCGCCGCCAAAGATCTCGTTCAGGACGGAAAGCGTGTAGTAGTCGGGGTCGTCACGGCGGATGCCAAGGCCCAGAATCCATACATTGCTCTGGTTCACGTCCTTTTTGTCGACGAGGTAGAGGCCGGGCTTGGGGCCGGCGAAAGGCTCCTTGGGCTCGACGATCGCCGGGCCTTTCGGCAGCGAGCCAAAAGCCGCCCGGAGCTTGGCTTCCATTGCAGCCGCGTCGAAGTCCCCAGACACGCCGATGATCATATTGTTGCCGAAGACGGTTTTGGCGTGGAAAGCCTCGAAGTCGGCGGTCGTGACGGCCAGGACAGTGGCGACTTCGGGGATGCGCGCGTAGGGGCTCGCGGCTCCGTAGACGAGCTTGGCCGCCTGGTGCGAGGCGATGCCGCCCGGGTCGTCGTTGCGGCGCAGGATGCCCGCGATGGTCTCCTGCTGCGCGAGCTGGAGCTTGGCCGGGTTCCACTTCGGGTGGAGCAGCAAGTCGACCGCGATGCCGAGCACCTGGTCGCTGTCGCCCTTGAGGCTGGACCAGGACACGGAGGTGGAGTCGAGGTCGGCATCGGTTTCCACCTTGGCGGCCTTGGCTTCGAGCAGGTCGTCGAGCGCGTCGCCGTCCATCTTCGCGGTGCCGCTGGTGCGCCAAACCTCGCCGTACAGACCCGCAAGACCGGCTTTGTCCGCGGCGACGTCGCGCCCGCCTCCGTGCATCTCGACGAACCCATTGACGAACGGCAGCTGGTGGTCCTCCTGCAGCAGCAGCAGCGCGCCGTTGGGCAGCTGAACCCGGCGCGGCTCCGCCGGCTTGAACGGGGCGAGCGGGGGCAGGGCGAGCCGCTCCCACGCGCCGGGTTGGGCGGCTTGCCGCGCATCTGGCGGGACGACGGGACGTGTTTGCTGTGCCTGTGCCGCAACGGCAAGCAGGAGGGAGGCAAGGAGAAAAAGCTTCACTGGGCGGCTCCCGGCTTGCTGGCGGTGGGCTTGGTGTCGGCGGTTTGCGCGGGCGGGTCGATCTCCGCATAGGTCCGGTTGGCGGAGGTGAAGACCTTGGCGGCAATCCGGCGTATATCGGCCTTGCTCACCTTGTCCACGCGGTCCAGCTGCCGGAACAGCTCGCGCCAGTCGCCGTAACGGAGCTGGTAGACGGCCAACTGCTCGGCCACGCCCTGGTTTTCGTCAAGGCCGCGCAGAAGCCCCGCCCGGGTCCGGGTCTTGAACATCTGGAGCTCCGCGTCCGACACATCGGTCGTGCGCAGCTTGTCAATCTCCTTGTGGATGGCCCCGCGGAGCTCCGCATTGCCGTGGCCGGGAGCCGGGACGGCGAAGAAGCCGAATAGCCCCGCGTACTTGTTGCCCGGGAAGCCGGTGAATCCTTCCGCCTCGACCGCGATCCGCTGGTCGCGCACCAGGCTGCGGTAGAGCCGCGAGGTGCGCCCATTGGAAAAGATGTCCTGGATTGCGTCGTATACGGCATCGTCCGGGTCCCGGTAGTCCGGGCGGTGGTAGCCCTCAAGGTAAAGCGGCTGGGTCGGGTCCTGGAGCGAAACGGTGCGCTCGCCGGTCTGCGGGGGCTCGACCGTGAGGACGCCTTGGGGCTTGGGGCCGCCCGCGGGAAGCGCGCCGAAGTACTTTTCCAGCAGCGGGAGCGCTTGCCCGTTCGAAAAGTCGCCGACCACGGCGACCACGATGTTGGACGGCACGTAGTAGCGGTCGTGAAAGGCCGCGGCTTCGGTCGCGGTGATGTGGTCGAGCTCGCTTGACCAGCCGACGTTTGGGCGTCCGTAGGGGTGCGCGGCATAAGCGGCGGCAAGGAACTGCTCGACCAGGCGGCCGGTCGGGCTTGAGTCGACCCTGAGCCGGCGTTCCTCCTCGACCACGCCGCGCTCCCGGTAGAACTGCCGCGTGACCGGATGGCCGATCCGGTCGCTCTCCATATAGGCCCAAAGCTCCAGGCGGTTCTGTGGCATCGACCAAAAGTAGCGGGTGTCGTCGAGCGAGGTTTCCGCGTTCAACCCGTTGGCCCCGTTCGCCTCGGCGATCTCGGTGAACTCGTTCGGGATGACGTACTTGTTCGCCTCGGTTTCAGCGGCCTGGTAGGCGTCGTGGAGCTGTTTCAGCTTGGCCGGGTCCTGCCCGACCCGCTTGAGCGCCTCGGCGTCGTAGGCGGCGTAAGCGGTTTCGAGCTTCGCGAGCGCCGCTTTCTCGGCCGGGTAATCCTTGGTCCCGATGTCCTCGGTCCCTTTAAAGGCCAGGTGCTCGAACATGTGGGCCAGGCCGGACTGCTGGCCGGGGTCGTTGGCGTCACCCGCATCGACGATCGTGAAGTAGGAGAACACCGGCGCGTCCCGGCGCTCGCACAGTACCAGCGTCAGGCCGTTCGGCAGGACCTTGACCTGCGTCCGCTGCTCGAAGCCGGCGAGCGCGCGCGCAGTGTCGCTCTGTGCCTGGAGGAGCCGTGCCGGGGCCAGGCCCGCGAACATCAGGAGGGCGAGGAGAAGTGGGAACGCTGGTTTTGCGGATTGCATGTGTCTTTTGTTCTCCGGTGAGCGTTCACGGCCAGGCTCACTAGGAGGGTACAACGCGACCTCCTCCGGTCCCAAGAGTTGTTTGAACCCCTGCGGAGACAATATCGGCACGTCCTGCAACTTTGTTCAGGGGGACGCGTCTTTATCTTTCGCCGGAGCACGGTACTTCGGTGACTTGACCGTACTTGCGCCTTTGCCATAGAAGAAGCGCAAGCGTCTTTCCTTCCATTCCGCCTCACGGGCGCACGTCCGCCGAGCCCGCAACCACGCTTTCGACCACAGGACATGCCCATGCGCCGCTGCTCCCCTCGCATTCTCTCGACCTTGGCCGCCCTTGTTGCGCTTGTTCCGCTTCATGCGCAGACCGCCCTGCTCGCGACGCCCTCGGTCCGGATTACCGCGCCCGTTTCCGCCGGCGCGACCGTGATGCTCAAGGGCAACACGCACCCCCTGGCGCAGGCTCGGTACGACGCGGGAGCCGCGGACCCCAGCCTCCCGACCGGCAGGCTCCAATTGCTGCTCCGGCGCAGCCCCGCCCAGCAGACCGCGCTCGACCAGTACATGGGCTCGCTCGGCGACCCCAACTCGCCCAATTACCGCAGGTGGCTCACCCCTGCCCAGTTCGGCGCGAGCTTCGGCGTCGCCGACCAGGACCTGCAGACGGTCGAGGCCTGGCTCCAAGGGCAGGGCTTCAAGGTCGAAGCGGTGCCGGCCAGCCGCAACTACATCCAGTTCTCAGGGAACCTCGGCCAGGTCGCGCAGGCCTTCCACACAAGCGTGCACAGCTACGACGTAAACGGCGAGCGCCACCTAAGCAACGCCGCCGACCCGCAGATCCCGGCGGCCTTCGCCGAGGTGGTGGCGGGCGTGTCCCCGCTGAACGACTTCCGGGCAAAGCCGCTGCACGTGCTGGGCGGCCGCGGCTCGGTTCAAGCAGTCAAGGGTCTGGCCGGCGGGTCGAGCGCACAACGTGCTGCCACGCCGTTGTTCACCGGTGTAGTCAATAATGCACAGTTTCTCTATGTGACCCCATCGGACGCGGCCACCATCTACAACGCCCCGAACGCCCTGAACCGGAATTTCACGGCCGGGACGCCGAGCAACGGCAAGGGCGTCAGCATCGGCCTGGTCGGCAACTCGGATCTGAAGGTCGCCGATTACAACAACTTTCGAAGCCTCTTCCTGCCGGGCACCTCTTCCCAGTTCACCGCGGTGGTCGACGGGGCCGACCCGGGCGTCGTGAACGGAGGCAACGCCCAGGAGGCATTGCTGGACGCGGAGTTGGCGGCGGGTCTGGCACCGGGCGCGAACATCTACTTCTATACCGGGTCCGATGACCTGCTGGAGTCCGGCCCGCTCGATGCGGCCCTGCGCGCGGTACAGGACAACGTGGTTTCTGTTCTGAGTGTCAGCTTCGGCGGCTGCGAGCAGAACCTGGGCGTCGCCGGCAATCAGCAGGTCAGCGAAACCTGGCGGCAAGCGGCGGCGCAGGGCATCACGGTGGTGGTCGCGGCGGGCGATACAGGGTCGGCGGGCTGCGACGGTATTGACGCCACGCAGGCAACCGGCGGGCTCGCGGTGAGCGGCTACGCTTCGACGCCCTACAACGTCGCAGTAGGCGGGACAGATTTCGATGCGCTCGGGTTGATGGGCGGCTTCGCGCAGTATCTCGGGGCGGCTAATGCGGCATTCGGCTCGGCGCTTGGATACATTCCGGAGAATCCCTGGAACGATGCCATCACCAACAATCCGCCGGGGCTGCTGACGACCAACACGGCAGCGCAATACCAGGTAAGCGGCGGGACGCCCTTCACCGTCATTTCCGCCGGAAGCGGCGGCCCAAGCTCGGCGGCCCTTTGCAGCGGCACGGTCAACGCCGGCACCGGCGCGTGCTCGGTTACGCTGACCGGTTATCCTCGACCGCCATTTCAGTCCAACCTCGCGAGCTCGGCGCAAGCGGCCCTGCCGGCGTCAGCCCGTTTGCTGCCGGACATCTCGCTTTTCGCCGCGCCGGGTAGCCTGCACGCGGCTTCTTGGGCGTTTTGCTCAGACAGCGACGTAAACCAGGCGGCAACGACCTACACCGATTGCCAGGCCGTCGCCGCCGGTCAGACGCCGGAGGTGACGGGCATCGGCGGGACCTCGGCGTCTTCCCCGGCCTTTGCCGGTATTCTCGCGACCGTGATCAGCTCCCTCCCGGGTACGCCGCGGCTGGGCGTCGCGAATAACGTGCTCTATAACCTTGCCGCCAACGCCCGCCCTGTCTTCCACGACGTCACAGCCGGCAACATCTCGGTGCCGTGCAAGGCAGGCTCGTCCAACTGCGGAACCAGCACGACGGCGACCAACTTCCTGTCCGGCTGGAATGCCGGGGCAGGCTACGACCTGGCTACGGGGTTGGGCAGCGTGGACATTTCGGCGCTAGCTTCGGCGTGGAAGTCGGTCGTTTTCACTCCGACGACGACGACCCTCCAAGTCAATGGGGGCACAGCCGCAGTGTCGTTTCAGCATGGGACGGCGTTGAGCCTGGGGGTCAATGTTTCGCCCACTTCGGTGACCGGTGATGCATCGGTGACCGCGACCGCGACGGGGCAAGGCGGCCATGCGACGACGCAGCTCGTTTCCCTTGTCTCCGGCAGCGGTAGCATCACGACTCCTTCCAGCACCGCCAATCCACCTTTGAGTGCTTTGCCGGGCGGTAGCTATACCCTTCAGGCGTATTACCCGGGGGACGCAACGCACGCGCCAAGCCAGTCCGGCAATACTGTCCCGGTCACGATCTCCCCAGAAGCCAGCGCACCGTTCTTGTCGCTGGCCATCCTCGACCTGGCGAATGCAAGCCAGTACACGCCGAACCCGACCACGGCGACATACGGTGAGTATGGGTTTGCTTACATTTCTCCCGCGAACGCCAACGCCCTAAATACCGGCGTGGGTTCGCACGGCCCGGCTACCGGAACGGCGACCCTGCTGAACGGGAGCACGACCGTCGGGACTCAGCAGCTTAACAGCCAGGGTACCGCCGCATTCTCGCTTGCCACGCTGGCGCCGGGCACCTATGCTTTCGGTGCTTCCTACAGCGGAGATGGAAGCTACAACGCGAGTTCGACCTCAGCCAATCTGCCGCTGACAATCTCCAAAGGGCCGACGACGCTGGTCATCCATACGGGCGCGGGTGCGACGACCGGGCAGACCAGGACGATCACGGTCGAGCTCGACACGGACAGCGCCGGCGCGGCTCCGACCGGGGCGGTGACGCTGTCGTTCAACGGCACGAACTATGCCAGCACCTCAGTTCAGAACGGCGCGATCTCGACAGGCGCGGTGGCGCTTCTGGAGAGCTTCAGCGTGCCGGCGACGGCGATCACCGGCTCCAACCGTCTGAGCGCCACCTATGCGGGAGACGGAAACTACGTCTCTTCCACCGCTGCGACGTGCAGCTTCGCGACGACAACGGCGCAAGCCGTTCCGCGGAGCCGGAGCTTTTGGCTCCTTGGAATCGAAAGCGGCTCGACTTTGTGCGCGGTGCTGCTGTTCGGCATTCCTGCCCGAGGCCGCGGCTGGAAAACGGTGCTCGGTCTGGTCTTCATGGTCGGTTTGCTCGGAGCCGTCGGCTGCGGGACTTCAAACTCCTCGACCACGCCCGCGCCGATCGTGACCGCTTGCTCTCAGTAGCCAAGCCCGGTAAGCCGATCGAGCTGTGAAGGACAGCACGAGGCGCGGGAGGCGCATCTATCTGTGGGACATACGGCGCGGTCTCTGAAAGCCGCGCCGCACGGGAGAGATGCAATGGCGAACAATGGCAGCGGGGCTTTCAGCTGGTTTTTGGCTGGTCTTGGTTTGGGGTCCCTGCTTGGGGTGCTGTACGCGCCCAGGGCGGGGCAGGAAACGCGCGAAGAGCTGGTTTCGAGCGCGCTCGGGTCCGGGGAGTACGTCCGGCAGCGCTCGCGCGACGTGCAGCAGCAGGCCGGCCAGTATGTCGAGCGCGGTAAAAGCCAGCTCAACCAGTATGTGAGCCGTGCCGGAGAGCAGGCGAGCCAGTACGCGGAAGCGGGCAAAGACCAGGTAGGCGGCGTGCTGGCCCGCGGCAGGGAAGTGGTCGAGGTCGGCAAGCAGAAGGTGAACGAGGTCGTCGGCCAGAGCACCGGCGCGGTGGTTGAGCAGAAGGAAAAGCTGGCGGCCGCCTACGAGGCCGGCCGGCAGGCTTATCTTGAAACTTCGGTGCCGCCGAAGACGGAAGCCGAGCTCATCTCCGGCGCGCCGACAGAAAGAAGCTAAGTTTCGCTTGAACAGAGAAGCCGGCTCGCGGGGGCCGGCTTCGCTCTGCGCCCGCACCTGAAAGTCCGAGAGTCAGAATCATGCTGATTTCCAACACACTTTCCCTGATCTTCGTCATCTTCTTCGTCATCAGCGTCGTCGTCGAAGTCGCGGTCCTCGTCGGACTTCTGATCACTGTCCTTAAGGTCGTCGCCAAGGTGAACTCCTTGCTCGACGCGGCAAAAACCAAGGCCCTGCCGCTGGTCGGCGACGCGCACGCGATCGTCCAGGACCTGCAGCCCAAGATCAAGACCATCTCAGGCCACCTGGTCGAAATCTCGACTACCGTGCGCGACCAGACCAAGCATGTCAACACCACGGTCGATGACGTGGTCGGTAAAACGCGCGCCCAGGCCGGCAAGGTCGACGAGATGGTGTCCGCGGTGCTGGACGGTCTCACCCACGCCGGCTCCACGGTCTCGGCCGGTGTCGCGAAGCCGGTCCGCAAGGTCAGCAGCATTCTCCATGGCATTCGCGTGGGCCTGGATACGCTTTTCGAAAACCGCCCGGCGGCTCACCGCAATGGCGGCCCCGTTCACCCCGCGGCTGCCGTCGTGGACGAGACGATCCAGCCGCCGCCAATCGTTTCGTCCCCTTCGTAGAACACCGCCGCCTGCCCCGGCGTAACCGCGCGCTGGGCGGCGTCGAAGCGGACCTCGACCTCGTCATCCTCGACCGCGATGACCGTGGCGGGTGCGGGTTCGTGCCGGTGGCGGATCTTTGCGTCCACACGCATCCCTGCGCGCGGCTTCGCTACCCCGATCCAGTTCAGCCTGTTTGCGCGAAATATGCGCGTGTAGAGCTCCGGCTCCGCGCCTACTGTCACCGCGTGCGTCGCCGGGTCGATCGCGAGCACATAGAACGGGTTCGGCCCCGGCAGCCCCAACCCCTTGCGCTGCCCGACAGTGAAGTTGTGGATACCCGCATGCTCGCCGACCCGCTCGCCGCTGGCCGTCACCAGAGCGCCCGCGGTCACCGGCATCGCCTCATCCTGCTCGTCTAGGTAGGCGTCCAGGAACTGCTTGTAGTCCCCGCCGGGGATGAAACAAATCTCCTGAGAGTCGGGCTTGTGCGCAAGCGCAAGGCCCCGCGCGGCGGCCAGCGCGCGCACTTCGCGCTTTTGCATTTCGCCCAGAGGGAACAGCGTCCGGCTCAGCTGTTCCTGGGTCAGGCCAAACAGGAAGTATGTCTGGTCCTTCGAGCGATCGGCGGGGCGGCTCAGGATCCATCGTCCGCGCCCGGCGTCGAACCGGTTGCGCGCATAGTGCCCTGTGGCAATGCGGTCCGCTCCGATCCTTCGCGCGGTCAAGAGCAGCTGGTCGAACTTGAGATGGTTGTTGCACAGTGAGCATGGGATCGGCGTGCGCCCGGCCAGGTACTCGCTGACGAAGGGACGCACGACATCCCGCTCGAAGCGCTCCTGCTCGTTGACGACGTAATAGGGAATGCCGAGCTGCTCGGCCACGCGGCGGGCGTCGTACACGTCGTCGAGCGAGCAGCAGCGGCCCTGCACCTGCTCCGGCATACCCTCCTTGCCGGCCAGGCGGCGCTGGTTCCAGAGCTGGAGGGTCAGGCCGATGAGCTCGTAGCCTTGCTGCTTGAGCATGGCAGCGACCGCGGATGAGTCCACGCCGCCCGACATCGCGACGGCGACGGTGTTGTTGGGTGTACGCTCCATCCTTCCAGTATCGCCCGGCTGTGGCCGATCTCCGTTCAAGGCCAGCGAGAGCATGGAAATCGTTCACGTGGGATGGTGTTTCGTTTACATCGAGGAGGATCAAAGCATCGAGAAACAATCAGGCGAAGCCCGTTCGGCGGCTTCGCACAGGGGGCGCGCCTCCATTCGGGGCCGTGCCGCCGGCCGTAAAACTCTCTTCACGATCACGCCGCGGAACGCAGGCGCGCATCGTAAGCGGGAATGGGCGGGCATCTCCTTCTCGTCACTAAGGGCATCATTGAGATTTTGGCGCGCGCGGTCGAGTTCGCGGCGGCCGTCATCATCGGGCTTGCGGCTCTTGAAGCAGTGATCAAGGCGGCTGCGATCTTTCTCCGGCGCAGCGCCCGGCCGGAGGAGAAGAACGAGGTCCGTCTGACGCTGGCGCGGTGGCTGGCAGTGGCGCTCGAGTTCGAGTTGGCCGCCGACATCCTAAACACCGCGGTGACGCCGACATGGGGCGACATCGGCAAGCTCGCCGCGATCGCCACGCTGCGGACCGCTCTCAACTACTCGCTGGAGCGCGAGATCGAACAGGAATCAAAGCCGGAGCAGCAGGCTGCCGAAAGAGCCGCTCTCGGCAGCTCTTCCGGCTCCATGCAGCAGGAATGAGCGAAGCGGAGCGGCAGCTGCTTGCGGTCGGCGGCTCATGCGTCCAGCTGCTCGCGGCGCTTACGATCGCCTGGCATGCCGGGCGGTCGCTTCTTTCGATCGTGCGTGACCGGAGCGGAGACGGCGCTCGGCTGCTGATTGCCGAAGGCGTGATCGACGCGCTTGGCTTCAGCGCGGCGGGAACCCTGCTTAAGATTCTCGATCTACAAAGCTGGGCCGAGATCCGGACGTTTGCCGCTTTGCTTATCTTGAGAACGATGTTCAAGAAGGTGTTCGAGCGAGAACGGTCGGCGATCCTGCGCAGACGCGCGGGAGCAGTCCATGCG
>CAXTTW010000025.1:0-13389 GCA_964247255.1 uncultured Acidobacteriaceae bacterium | reverse complement strand
TGAGCTTTCTCATCCGCGTCTCCGCATCCTAAATCTTCGATTCAGACGGCATCGGCGGAGCAAGCGCCTCGAAGGATTCAAGGCAAGCTCGGACGATTTCGCGCCGCGAGTACGGGCTGTATGCCCCCCGGCCTTTCCCCAACGACAGGCAATGAGAACGGAATCAGGCGCGCGGGACAGGCCTGTCATGGACGAGCCAGTGTTCAACCCGCACACGGAACGATAAGCTCATTGCGCGTAACCTAGCTGCATCCGGGAACCTCGGTCAAGTCGTTCCACACCGGCAGGCCGCGTTCCCGCGCAAGTCGAACGTCCTCATCTGCTCCCTCGGAAGATCCCGGAAGTCGGAGCACGGCATCGCATCGCTTGATGAGCCGGTTTGCGATTGGATAGACAATCTCGTCATAGATCGCGTCCCCAGGCCTTATCGAGCCTGCTTCTCTCAGCAGAGGAAGGGCAAGCCACTCTCCGATGAGGGGTATATGCCCCGCTCGGTACAGCGGCAGAGCTACAGATTCGAGGGTCCGCAGATTCGCTTCCATCCGTGCTGGGTCGTCGCCGGTTCCTGAGCGATAGGGACCGGCAATCAGGATCATGAGAGATTCAGTCTGAGAGGACATCCGCGTTTGGCTCCTTGCTTGAAAACAGGTGTATGAAGGCGTATTGCAAAAGCATGATGGTCTTACCGTCCTGAATATCGCCGGTCTCGATCGCAGCCATGGCATCGTCCATTGATACCTCCAAAACCTCGATGTCTTCGCCTTCCTCATGATTGCCGCCGCCCAGCGTTGCGCGGGAGCCGCTTCCGTACTCTGCAACGAAGAAGTAGAGCCGTTCCGTCACGGAGCCGGGGCTCATGAACGCCTCAAAGATTTTGCGGACGTGAGAGACGCGGTAGCCGGTCTCTTCTTCGGCTTCCGCGCGGATGCGATCTTCAGGGCTGGCCTGGTCCAAAAGCCCGGC
Source organism: uncultured Acidobacteriaceae bacterium (assembly GCA_964247255.1). Taxonomy (GTDB): domain Bacteria; phylum Acidobacteriota; class Terriglobia; order Terriglobales; family Acidobacteriaceae; genus EB88. The sequence goes on along the minus strand of CAXTTW010000025.1, from coordinate 12,426 downwards.
AGCTGCTTCGATCAACATGCCGGAATGACCGTTGACGTAAGCAGGAAGCGGAATTGGCGAGTGAGCACAACCGTTCGGCGTTCCAGGTTGTAAAGCAGGATAGTTGCTCCATTGCCTCGGTCGTAGGTTTCCCGGCTCTGCTGCTGCCAGCTCCCATCCCTTCGGAGCAGCTCAAAAGTCGTCTTCTTAAGCACGTACCAGTCGTTCGAAAGGGTCTGAACGGACTTGATGCGGACCCGTTTCTGCGTTGATGTTTCAAACCCGCTCAAGCTCATAAGCAAACGGTAGCGTGCAGTTTCATGCAGTGTCAAGTAAACTCATGCAAGAAGGCTTGCGATGCTGACGACCCGTCGAAAACAGCAGATTCTCTCGATACTGCGCGAAAAAGGCCAGGTTATTGCGAAGGACGTGAGTCATGCAATGGGGGTTTCCGAAGACACCATCCGCAGGGATTTGCGTGAACTTGCACAGGAAGGGCTGCTGCAGCGCGTTCACGGCGGTGCGCTGCCTGCGTCTCCCGCCGTTGCCGATTTCGCCGGACGGGAGCAGTTGCGGCACGAGGGTAAGGTCGCCATCGGCGCAGCGGCGGCTTCGCTGATCCAGCCAGGCCAGGTCGTGATTCTGGACGGAGGGACAACCTCGCGCGAGATCGCTAGACATCTCCCGCACGAGCTGAAAGCCACCATCGTGACGCATAGTCCAACCATTGCTCTTGAATTGGTTGACCACGGCAGTGTCGAAGTCATCCTGATCGGCGGCCGTTTGTTCAAACATTCTGTCGTCGCGGTCGGAGCGGCCGCTGTCCAGGCTGTCAGCGGCATCCATGCCGACACCTTCTTCATGGGCGTGACCGGCGTACATCCGAAAGCCGGTCTCACGACCGGTGACTTTGAAGAAGCAGCCGTAAAGCGTGTCCTCTGTCGGGCTTCCGCCGAGACCTTCGTTCTTGCCTCTGCTGAAAAACTCAATGCCGCTTCGCCCTATGAGGTCATTGGTCTGGAAGACGTAACCGGCATCATCACGGAGGCCGGCGTTGATGAGGTGCTTGTCAGGCCGTACATGGAGAGGGGGATTGCAGTAACCCGCGCATAGTTCCACAAGGTAGATTGACCCTTGTGAATTGCATTCTCCGAAGCGATGTACTTTCCGGAGTTTCGGGCGGGGCCCAAGGTTCACGAGAGCCATCGGTTTGGCCTCCGTCTCGGGGAGCCTTCCACTCTGCTCCACGCGGCCGGAGAACGGCAGGTTTCCCGGGTTCGGCACGGCGGTACACTAACCCGTATGGCGACCAGCACACTCCCCACGACCCAGATCCAGACCCGGATGCCGCAAGGCCCTTTCCGCAACGAGCCTTTCACCGACTTCTCGCACGGGCGGCACGCGCAGGAGATGCAGGCAGCGCTGCAGTGGGTGGGCGACCAGCTGGGCCGCGAGTATCCACTGGTGCTGGGCGGCGAGCGCGTGGAGACGGGAACGAAGTTCGAGTCGCGCAACCCGGCACGCCCGGCGGAGATCGTCGGCGTCCATCCGACGGGCGGGCCTGTGGAGGCCGATAAAGCGGTCGAGGCGGCGCGGAAGGCGTTCGAGAGTTGGCGGTTCGCGCCGCTCGAAGACCGGGTCTCGCTCCTGATGCGCGCCTCCGAGATCATCCGCGAGCGGAAATTCGAGTTCTGCGCCTGGTTGGTGTACGAGGTCGGCAAGAACTGGGCCGAGGCCGACGCGGACGTGGCCGAGTGCATCGATTTCCTCGACTTCTACGCGCGCGAGGCCCTGCGGCTGGCCGGGACCGAGACGCCGATCCAGCTGCCGGGCGAGCGGGACGAGCTGCACTACATTCCTCTCGGCGTCGGCGCGGTCATCCCTCCGTGGAACTTCCCCTTGGCGATCGCGATGGGCATGACGGCGGCGGCGATCGTGACCGGCAACACGGTGGTGCTGAAGCCCTCGCCGGACGCGCCGACGATCGCGGCGCGGTTCGTCGACGTACTGGAGGAAGCAGGGATGCCGCCGGGCGTGGTGAACCTGCTCCAGGGCGATGGGCAGGCGGGCAATGCGCTGGTCGAGCATCCGCAGGTGCGCTTTATCGCCTTCACCGGCTCGCGCGCCGTGGGGCTGGAGATCAACGAGAAAGCGGCCAAGCCCCGCCCCGGGCAGATCTGGATCAAGCGCGCCATCCTGGAGCTGGGCGGCAAGGACGCGACCGTGGTAACGGCCGACGCGGACATGGACGAGGCGGTCGAGGGCGTGCTGGCCGCGGCTTTTGGATTCAGCGGGCAGAAGTGCTCGGCCGGCTCGCGGGCCATCGTCGAGGACGCGGTCTACGACACCTTCCTGGACAAAATCCGCGAGGGCGTCGAAGCGATCAGCGTGCGCGACCCCAAGACCAACCCGCGCATGGGGCCGGTGATCAACGAGGCCGCGCGCCGTCGCATCCTGGGCTACATCGAAGGCGCGGAAGGCCGGTTGATCGCGGGCGGGAAGGCGATCGAAACCGAGGAGGGCGGCTTTTACATCGAGCCGACCGTCTTCGCGGATGTCCCGCCGGACTCGAAGGTGGCGCAGGAGGAGATCTTCGGGCCGGTGCTGGCCATCCTGCGGGTGAAGAACTTTTCGGAAGCGATGACGGTGGCCAACGGCACGCAGTTCGGGCTGACCGGGTCGGTGTACGCGAGCGCGCCGGGAACGCTGGACCGGGCGCGGCGCGAGTTCCACGTCGGCAACCTGTACCTGAACCGCAAGTGCACGGGTGCCATGGTCGGAGCGCACCCGTTCGGAGGCTTCAACATGTCCGGCACCGACTCCAAGGCGGGCGGCCCGGACTACCTCCTGCACTTTACCCAGGGGAAGACGATCGCGGAGCGGATCGCGCGCTAAGGCTAGTTCCCTGAGAGTGTGGAGGTCCAAGCTATCGTGAACGTGGCTGTTCCGCGGGAAAAGCCACGTCGAAACGCTTTCTGCGCTTTACGGCACCAGGAAACCGCGCTAGCGGAAGACTGATGCGAGCTTGACCGCCTGAGGATAGTGCTGGTTCAGGGGGGTTCGGGTAGCCAAGCTCGCACCAGCGTTCGCTAGGAGGCCTGCAACATTAGGCCGTTGGCCGCCGCAGCGGCGTCGGCCAGGATTTTATGGTGGATCGTGAACAAGGCGAGCTCGAGCCGGTCGGAAACACCGGTCTTGTCGTAAACGCCGCGCAGGTAGTTCTTGATGACCTGCTCGGTGGTGCCGAGGCGCAGGGCGATCTCCTTGTTCTTGCAGCCCTGGACGATGAGGGCCACGATCTTCATTTCCTTGGGCGTGAGGCGGTCGCGCACTCGTGCGCCCACCACATCCTCGTCGGGCACGTGGACCGGAGCGACACTCGCGGAGTGGATGGCGCGCTCGCCCCGGCCGACCCGCCGGACGCAGTCCACCAGGGTGGGCCCTGTGATGGACCGAAAGAACAGTCCGTGGACGCGGGCGTTTAGGTAGGGCTGTTGCGGCTCGTTGTTTTCGAGGATCGCGACGCCCCGGCTGCCGGACAGGCAGATCTGCTGCATAAGCTGGTGGGGGTCGAGCTTGAGCGTGGAGCCGAACAGCACGGTCGCCCCGCGGAAAGTGACCAGCGCGTTTTGGAGCCGGTCGGCATCGGGACACTGGGCAATGATGCGGAAGTCGTCTTCCATGGAAAGCACCTTGGCGGTGCCGGTTCGGAAGATGGCCTGGTTGTCAGCGAGAATTACCTTGTTCATCGTCGAAGATCCTTGTGGCCTATCGGCTCATGTGCCGCCCGGGACTTTCCGTCCGCGCGGTTTCGCTTGGCTTCCCCCGGGCCATGCTGCCCGCGGGAAACGACCGGCTCACAGAATCTGGAGGACAAAGAGGTGCAATGTGGGAAAGAATACACTAGGAGTAACCATTCTTTCGGTTCCCGGTCTGGCGTTCTTTCCGTCTTCGTGCTTAATCGGTAGCGCAAGAGTACAGCATCGCTGAATCTTTGCAAGCACTTTTTTCACTCTTTTTTCTTTGCAACCTTTGTGGGATGCAGGAAACAAGAGGCTTTTCTCGTTGCAGGTGTGTATAAATTGCACAGAGCCGCAAGTGGCGGACTGTTTCTCTGAACCAACTACAATCAGAGAGCCATGCCCAAGCCTGTGATCCTCGCGGTCGACGACGATGTCAGCGTGCTCGAAGCGGTGGTGCAGGATCTGCGCCGCCAATATGCGGAGAAGTATCGCATCCTTCGCGCCGCGTCGGGGCAGGCGGCGCTCGACATTTGCGACCAGCTGAAAGCCCGCGGCGACGATGTAGCCCTGGTCGTCTCCGACCAGCGGATGCCGGGGATGACCGGAGTTATCCTCCTCGAGCGTGTGCAGGCTATCTTCCCCGAGGCCCGGCGCACCCTGTTGACAGCCTACGCGGACACCGAAGCGGCGATCCAGGCCATCAACAGCGCGCGCATCCACTACTACCTGACTAAACCATGGGATCCGCCGGAGCAGCGCCTGTATCCGGTGCTGAACGATCTTTTGGAGGCGTGGGGCAGCGGCCACAAGCCGCGCTACGAAGGTCTGCAGGTGGTGGGGACGCGCTGGTCGGCCGAGGACCACCAGGTGCGCGAGTTCCTGAGCCGCAACCAAATCCCCTTTAAGTGGGTGAACCCGGAAACGGCACCCGAGGCGGCGGCCAACTTACTCACCACATATAAGGTCGACGATACAAAGCTGCCGGCTGTCTTGTTTCCGGACGGCACCTCGCTCGCGCAGCCCAAGCTGCCGGAGTTGGCCGGGCGCGTTGGCCTTCGGACCGAGGCGAAGAGCGATTTTTACGACCTGGTCATCGTCGGCGGGGGGCCGGCCGGGTTGGCCGCCGCGGTCTACGGCAGCTCCGAAGGGCTCCGGACGCTGCTGGTGGAGCCGGATGCGCCGGGCGGGCAGGCCGGGGCGAGCTCGCGCATCGAGAACTACCTCGGCTTCCCGGCCGGGGTCAGCGGCGAGGACCTGGCCCGCCGCGCCATCACGCAGGCCACGCGGTTCGGCACCGAGTTCATCACGCAGTGCGCTACGGGCATCGCGAGCAAGGACGGCTATCACACCGTGGCGCTCGGAGACGGGCGCGAGGTGAGCTGCCGGGTGGTGCTGCTTTCGACCGGCGTGCACTGGCGGCGGCTGGAAGTGCCGGGGGCGGACAAACTTTTGAACGCGGGCGTGTACTACGGCGCGACGCTGAGCGAGGCGCAAACCTGCACGGACGAGGAGATTTTCATCGTGGGCGGGGCCAACTCGGCGGGGCAGGCGGCGATGCACTTCAGCAAGTTCGCCCGCAAGGTGACGATGCTGGCCCGCGCGCCCTCGCTCGACGCGAGCATGTCGAAATACTTAATCGATCAGATCGCCGGTACATCGAAGATAGAGGTGCAAACGGGCGCTCAAGTTCGCGAGGTTTCGGGCGATATACACCTGGAGTGCATCGAGGTGGAGCGCGACGGGGAACGGAAACGGTGCCCGGCGTCGTCGCTATTCATCTTTATCGGGGCCGCGCCCAAGACCGGTTGGCTTCCGGAGTGCGTCCTGCGCGACGAGCGGGGGTTCGTGCTGGCGGGGCCGGACCTGAAGCGCGGGGGCAAGCTGCCCCCGTGGTGGACCGAGGACCGCGACCCGTACCTGCTGGAAACAGGCGTGCCGGGCATCTTCGTGGCCGGCGACGTCCGGTTCGGCTCGGTGAAGCGCGTCGCTTCCTCGGTGGGCGAAGGTTCGATCGCGGTGCAGTTCATGCACCAGTATCTGGCGCAGTTCTAGGGCCTGAGGAATCGCATGGTGGAGCAGGTACAAGACGAGGCGATCGATGGGCTGCTGGAGCCGGCCATGCTGGACGCGCGGCTGCTCGACGAGCTGCGGGCGGTAGCTGCGTTCGCGAAGCTCGCGCCCGAGCAGCTTCCCTTGCTCGAAGGCGCGGAGTGGGTGAGCATCCCCGCGGACGGCCGCGTGACCGTCAACTTCAACGGGGAGTTCTGTTTTTACGCCTTGCTCGAAGGCGAGGTGACGCTCAGCAAGCTCGAAAACGGGCAGCACATCCATCTGCTGCGGCCCATCGCCGGCGAAACCTTCGGGGAGGTACCCCTGCTTTCCGGCTGGCGCTCGGGCGCGGCGGTGTGCCTGGCGCTTACGCCCTGCCGGCTCCTGCGCATCCCGGAGAGGAGCTTTTGGCGGCTCATGGCGGCCTCCGAGACGCTGCGAGCGGTGGTTCTTTCGAACTTCGCGCGCCGCGCCGAGGCCTACCAGGCGATGGCGCTGCACCGGGAAAAGCTGGTGTCGCTGGGGACCCTGGCCGCCGGGCTCATGCACGAGCTCAACAATCCGGGCTCCGCCGCGCGGCGCGCTTCGGCGCAGTTGAGGGAGAACATCCTGGCGCTGCAGCAGATCTCGCTGCGCATGACGCGCACGCCGCTCGACCCTGGGCAGCTGGAGTGCTTGGCCGCGCTGCAGGAGCAGGTCATGACTCTGGCCGAGGCGGGGTCGCCGCCGGCGTTCTCGGCCCTTGAACAGTCGGACCGCGAGGAAGAGCTGGCCGGCTGGTTGGAGGGCCTGGGGGTGGAAAACGCTTCCCGCATGGCCCCGACCATGGTGCATGCGGGCTGGCGCGAGGCGGACATGCAGTGCGCGCGCCGCGCGTTTCCGCCGCGCATCCTGTCCGACGCGCTCAACTACGTTCATGCGCTCATCAGCAGCCTCCAGCTGGTCGGCACGGTGGAGCACAGCATCGCGCGGGTCACGGACCTGGTGGTCGCGGTCAAGAAGTACGCCTACGACGACAAGCGTAAAGGGTCGGTCGACGTGCGGGACACGCTCGTGAGCACCTTGACGATCCTGGGGCACAAGTTCCGGCAGAAAGGCATCCACGTGGACCAGGACCTATTGCCGGGCGAGACCAAGATCGCCTGCGTGGGGGCGGGGCTGGCGCAGGTGTGGACCAACCTGCTGGACAACGCGGTGGACGCCGCGCCCGAGAACGGCGAGGTGGGGGTGCGCCTGTGGACCGAGGAGGGCGAGGTTTGCGTGGCGATCCGCGACAACGGGCCGGGGATCGCGCCGGAGCACCAGAGCCGCGTGTATGAGCCGTTTTTCACGACCAAGGAAGTCGGCGTGGGCACGGGTCTGGGGCTCGACATCGCGCACCGGATCGTGGTGGGCAACTACCACGGCAAGATCCGTTTCACGACCGAGCCGGGACGGACCGAGTTCGAGGTGCGCCTGCCGATGGACAACGCGGAAGCTGACAAGGGCTGCCGCGCGAGCCGGGGGTGAGCAGTTTCTGAGTTGCCGTGGTCTTTGTGAGGCTCGCGCTACGCGGCTCTTCTCGATGAAGGAACCGCGAAAACTGCGTCGGCTGTCAGGCCGGGCCGGGCCGGTATGGGCAGCCGCAGGAGTGGCGGACCAGCAGCTCGACCGGCAGCACGGTTTCCGACACTTCCCTGAGAGCGACCTGGTTCTTGAGCTTCGCGAACAGAACCCGGCCCGCGGTCTTGCCCAGCTCCTCCGCGGGCTGCCGGACTACGGTGAGCGCGGGATGCAGCAGGTCGCCGAGCTCCAGGTCGTCGAAGCCCACCAGCGCGATCTGCTCGGGAACTTTCCGGCGTAGGCGCAGCAGAGCGGACAGGCTGCGGCGGGTCGCGAGATTGTTGCCGGCGAAGATGGCCTCGGGCGCTGCCGGGCCCGCGAGCGCCGCCCGCAGGACCCGTTCCGTATCCGCTTCCGACGCGCAGGTAAAGTCGCTTTGCGGTTGAAGGCCGGCCGCGCGCATGGCTCCGGCGTAGCCCCGGTGGCGGCGGTCCATCGTGTACAGGTCGGACCTGTGGCCAAGAAACAGGATGCGCCGCAGCCCGTGGACCGCGAGCAGGTGCTCGGTCAGGAGGCGCGCGCCGGCCTCGTTTTCCGTCACGACCGAATCGGCCTCACCCGCCCCGGCGCCTTCAAGCGGACGGTCGAGCATGACCACGGGAATCTCGCGGAACTCCGGCTCGTCCAGCCGGCAGCGGTCGGACCCGGCCGGGATGACGACCATTCCTTCCACGTGGCGCTGCAGCATGCGTAGCGCTTCGCGGTACTCGTGGGAGGAGTCGTCGTTGGTCAGGGTGAGCAGCACGGTGTAGTCGTGCGCGTTGGCGACCATGTTGAGCGAGTGGGCGCAGGTCGCGTAGAAGGTGTCGTGGAGGTTGGGCAGGAGCAGCCCGATGGTGCGGGACTTGCTGTTGCGCAGGGCCCGGGCCATCTCGTTGGGCCGGTAGCCCAGGGCGACGACGGCCCGCCGGACGCGCTCGGCGGTCTGCTCGGAAACGTGCACGGAGCCGTTGAGGACGCGAGATACGGTCATGGTGCCGACCCCGGCGGTCTCGGCGACGTCGTTCATGGTCGGTTTGCGGGTCATAAGGGCTGGGCGCGTCCACAGCATACAACGCGCGGGCCGTTTAGACGAACGTCTGACTGCGCTCAAGCCGCGTAGTGGGGCACCATGGCCGCGCCCAAGAGGCCTGAGTCGGTCCCGAGCAGCGCCGGGAGCACGTTGGTTTTGCCCGGCGTGTAGGTGTATTTGTCTGCGGGCATGCTGAGCCGGTACACGTAGCTGGCGCGTTCGAGCTCGCGGAACAGGGCCGGGGCGAACAACGGCCAGGCCGCCGACGCGCCGCCGCCGATAACGTAAAGCGGGACGTTGAGCGTATTGACCAGACCGGCGAGCGACAGCCCGAGGGCGCGGCCGACCGTGTCGTACACGATGAGCGCGCCTTCATCGCCATGCTCGGCGAACCGGGCCACGTCGCGCGCGGTCACTGGCTCCCCGCGGTCGATCAGATCGCGGGTGCGGGGCGAGCGGCCCTCGTAGGCGGTCTCCTTGGCCATGCGGGCGATGCCGGTGGCGGAGGCGAACAGCTCCAGGCAGCCGCGGTTGCCGCAGGGGCAGGGGATTCCGTCGGGCCAGATGGAAACGTGGCCGGCCTCCCCGGCCATTCCGCGGAAGCCGTGCCAGATTTTGCCGTGAAAAATGAGGCCGTTGCCGACGCCGGTGCCCAGGGTGAGCATGCACAGCGAGTCGGCCCCGTACTGCTCGCCCGCGCCCGCGTGGGCCTCGGCCAGGGCGGCGGCGTTGGCGTCGTTTTCGATAATGACCGGGAGGCCGAGGCGGTGTTCGAGTTCGGTCTTGAGCTCGGTCGCGAAAAAGCCGGGGAAGTTCGGCAGCTCCAGCAAACGGCCTTCGGGCAGCTCGATAGGGCCGGGCGAGCCGATCCCGATGCCTTCGAGCTCCGCGCGGCCCCCGCAGGCGTCGATGACCCGGCAGATGGCCTCGGACATGTCGCCCAGCACGGCCTCGGGGCCGTCGGTGACGCGGGTGGGGATTGCGATGGAGCTCAAGCGCTGCCAGGCTGCGGAGTAGCCCGCGATTCGCAGATTGGTGCCGCCCATGTCTACGCCGACCGTGAACTTCGCCATTCGAGAGAGAGTGATCCTTTGGAGAGGAGTGGGGGCTGTTGTTCGAAGGGTACTATGGTCGCGCCTGCAGCACTTTGACGGGAGCCTTCCGGGTCATCCTTCCTTTTGCTCGGGATGACCCTTTTGCGTGAGCGACCTCAATACGCACCCCGGATGATGTTTTCCGGCTCTTCCCCCTTGAGCAGGTGCTGCGCCTGCCTTGCTACGAAGCGGAAAACGCGGTCCAACAAATCCGGCGACGAGCCGGCGATGTGCGGGGTCAACAGGAGGTTGGGCGCTTGCCAAAGGGGGTGCCCGGCGGGCAGGGGCTGGGGGTCGGTCACGTCGAGGGCAGCGCGGACATGGCGGCGATTGAGCGCCTCGACCAGGGCTTCGGTGTCGATGACGCCGCCGCGGGCCGCGTTGACGACGAGCGTACCAGGGCGCATGCGGGCCAGCTCCTCGCGGCCGATCAGGTGCCGCGTTTCCGGGGTGAGCGGCGTGATCAGCACGACCACGTCGGCCTCCGGCAGAAGGCTGTGCAGGGCGGAAACCGGCTCGACGCCCTCACGGGCCGTGCGGGCCAGGCGCAGGATGCGCGCGGGCTCGCATGGGGCGAGCCGGGTCTCGATCGCCTTCCCGATGGATCCGTAGCCGACAATGAGTACCGTCTTGCCGGCGAGCTCCTCGAGGGCGACCGGCACATCCACAGTGCCGGGGCTGCCGTGCAGGTCAACCCAGTGCGCGTCGGAGTCGGCGCGGGTGCTCCAGCGGCCTTCACGCTGCAAGGCCGCGTAGAACGGCAGCCACTTGAGCGAGGCCAGGATCGCGGTCACCGTCCACTCGGCCGTGGTGCCGTCGTGGACGCCGCGCGCGTTGCACAGAACGGTGCCCTGCGGGATAAATGGCAGGACGGCCTCGACGCCCGCGGACATGGTCTGCACGTAGCGGGCGCGGATGGTCGTGAGCAGCTTTTGCGCGTCGTAGTGGAGGCCCGGCAAACCCGGAGGCACCAGCATGTCGACCTCGTCCGCGACAGGCTTTTCGGTCTGGTAGCGGACGACCTCGACCCCTTCGGGCATAGCGCGCGTGGTGGACTCGTCGAGAATGGAGGAGATGGCGATGCGGAGCGGCTTGCGAACAGGCATGTGCGGCGGAAGTGTCCTTCGAGGGCTTATTTGGAGTGGAACAAGTGCTGGTTGATATTGGGCCAGAACTCCTGGAAGGCGTAAGTGCCGCCGTCGATGATGACGTTCTGGAGCCAGCGCTGGCCGGTCTTGGTCCAGGTCTGCTCGGCCTCGGGGTAGTACCACGTGGAGATGCCGGAAGCCGCGCCCGCGCCGACGATTTCCGAAGCATTGAAAGTATTGCCGCCGCCGTCCTTGCGTGTGATCAGGGTGCGGTCGAACGCGTACAGGGCCCGGTGCGCGATGTTGCCATGGCCGAGCGTGTAGTAGCGCGAGTCCTGGTGCAGGAGCGATGGCAGGATGGCCTGGACCCAGAAGTTCTCGTCCGTTTGGTCGGCGTAGGTGTGGTAAAAGTACTGGCCGTAGCCGGAGATGCCATGGCCGAACGGCGGCTCGTTGCCCTGCCCCTGCGCCACGCCGGCCAGAATCATGGAAAACAAGACCGAAGAGTAGTCGAAGCTCTGCTGGCTGGTGGTCTTGAACTTTTCAAGCACCGACTGGGGCGGCAGCTTGGTGTCGGCGGATACGGCGCGGAAGTTCGGCACGATGTAGAGGATGCGCTTAGTCTGCTTGGGCTCGCCGTTGTCCGGGTTCACCGGGCCCTGCCCTTTGTCCTGGGTCGGCGTCGCGCCGTTCTCGACGGTGTGGGTCGTCTGCCCAAGCGAGGCCAGCACGGCGGAAGGAGCGTCGGGAACGGCCTGCGCGCGGACGGGCGCGGCGGAGCAGGCCAGCGCGCCCGAAAAGGCCAGGGCGCTCAAGAGACGGAGGGGTTGGTGCATGCTTCTCCTTCAAATCGGTAAAAAGCCGCGCCGCGGCGGGTTGGCGCGGCGCGCGAATGGGGATTTGCTCCTTGGACGTGCGCGGGGCGGCCGGAGACGCTTTTTTCGGGTGCCAAGGCAGTTTACCCGGCGCGCCGAGGGGAGGACGCGGCTTTTCGGAAGACGAGCCGGATCGCCCTTCGCGCTTGACGGCATCGGGGAAATTGCTGAGAAGCACGGGTACGGTAGGCTTAGAACAGTATGCGTTTGTGGTTGATCTGGATCGTACTCGCGGTGATTTGGGCGCTGCAGGCCGGGGCGGCGCTGGTTGTGCACCGGGGGCGCGCCGCGTTCATCATGTCGGTGATGGCCGGCTTTTTCGCGGTGATTGGCTCCATCGTGCGGCGGCGGACGCTGGAAGAGGCGGCCGGAGGAGCGAGCGTGAGGCCGGAGCGGCGCAAAAGGCGTTGAGGGGTTCCTGAAGGATAGAACCGGTTGTCATCGTGGGAAGGCGAAGCGACAAAGGATCTGCCTCTCTCCAGCGACGCGCCGAAAGCAGGTTCTTCGCCGGGCTAAGAGTAACCCTTGTTCCGATTCGCGTTACGTCGCGATGAGGCCGGTGTACACGGCCATCCCGGCAACCGCGTCGATCCCGAGCGCGTCGAGCGCATCGATCTCCGCCTGCTCGCGGATACCCCCGGCCACGATGAGGCGGCGCTCCGTAAGGGCGCGCAGGCGCCTGGCAACGGCGAGCGGGAAGCCCTGGAGCGTGCCTTCCGTGTCGACATGGGTGTACAGGAAGCCGCCGCAGAACGGGTCGAGGGCGCGAACGGCTTCATCGGGGGTAAGAGCGGTTTGCTCCCGCCAGCCGCGCACGGCGACCTGTCCATGGCGAGAGTCGATGCCGGCGAGAAATTGCTCCGCGCCGATGGTCCGGCTCAGGGCTTCCGCGAGGTCGAGGTCCACGCCGCCGCCGGCCGGGAAAAGGGCGGATGAGAAGATGACGCGGCGCACGCCGAGCGCCACCAGCGCCCGGGCCTGTGC
>CAXTTW010000024.1:0-13481 GCA_964247255.1 uncultured Acidobacteriaceae bacterium | reverse complement strand
CCTCGGAAGAGCTCCTCACCCTCGACTACAAAGGCGGCAGCTACAAGCTCCCCATCACCCTGTCCCCCGGCGCATCCCGCCCCGTCAGCATCAAGCAGCTCGAGCGCGACCAAACCCCCGGCCAAGACGGCAAAACCATCCCCGCCGGCACCCTCGAAGGCAGCGGCATGCTCACCGCCGACTCATTATATACTGATACGTCGAGCATCGCGATCTTCACCGCCACCTTCAACGTCCGTACCGCCACCTGCGGCGTGGGCTGCCTCACCTGCAATGGGGTCACATCGTTTATAGTTACACCGAGCAATCCGTCTCTCTCCCTGCAGCAGCAAGTCCAGATGCAGGGTGTACAAACCTATAACACCGGCACCGTCCAAAACACTACAGCCGGTTCATGGAGCAGCAGTACGCCTCCCGTGGCCGGCGTTAACAATACTGGCATCACAACGGGCAATTCAGGCGGAACGGCAAAGATTAGCCTCATTCTCGGCTCTGTTCCGATCTATGCTGCCAGTGTCTGTTCACAAATGAGCGTCGTCTGTCCTGTCGCAGGTCAGCTGGGTGCCCAGGGTCCAGTCCGCGTTCAGATACCGAGCGCGATTTCCGTTACAAACGATACGCTGAGCACCGTCCCTTGCGGCAACAATGTCTTTTCGCAACTACGAGTGCTTACCTATCAAGTGCTTGATCAGTCGAACCTCACTTTGGATTTCTCTCCCGTCCTCAGAGAAAACGTGCCCACCACTACAAGTAGCTGCAATGGAAGCGTAGTGCAAACTGGGGCACAATGCTTCCTAAGTAGAACAGTACAACCTGGCGGCTTGTCTAATTTCAACGACAATCTTTCGCCAGGGTGCCCATCGGCAGGGTTTTCCACACCATGCGGCTTCACCTTTCCGAATCAACAATGGCAGTGGTGTCAGCCAAGCGGCATCATGAGCGTCATCGGAACGATAGGACAGGATGTTGTAAATAACAACAGCATATCCATCGATAATAATCCCACTAACCTGACCGGAACGATCTTTCATCCTTAACGCATTTGTTGCGCTGCCGCGGAGAGTCTTTGGGAAGGTGAGCCCGTGGCCGATATCCGTTAGTCCAAACCTGCTCCACCGAGGAATTTAAAATGAAAACTGGACTGCCGCTTATTGCGGCTTGTGGCATTTCGAGCTGTCTACTTATGTGTTTAGCGGGCACGGCGCAATCACCAGTCCTTCTTCACGGCCGAATCACTCGGGCGAACGGGTCACCCCTGGCTGGAGCTCAAGTAAAGGCTTTCCCGTTGAGCGCGTTCTCGGGTCCTCTCCCGTTTACGCTCTCTAATGAGGACGGAAGCTATAAATTGCTGTGTCCGTTTCGCGGCAGAGTGCGAATCATTGTCATCGATGAAAGAGAAGGATTTCCGGATACGAGCGGTGCCTTGTTCGCCCCGGAACCCGATTCAACGCCGGAAGTAAACCTCTCCGAAGAAACTTCCAAGGAGATTGATGTGCAGCTCGCTCAGCCAGACGGGAGCATCACTCTGAACGTCGTGAATTCAGTTACAGGGAAGCCCATCTCTCTAGCGCGAGTGCTGCTCCGAGTCGCTCGAAACCCCCAAATCGTCTATTCGACAAGCATCAATCAAGGAGAGTTTACCTTTGACCTTCCCTTGAAGGAAATAACGATAACAGTCGGCTCGGCAGGATTTCGACCGCTGAATGTTATCAACCCGAAAACCGGCAAGACGGGTTTTATATTGGCTTCATCGGATCGTTTGAACATAACGGCAAGCCTCGACCCGCTTCCATAAGAGCCGCGCGTTAAAGAATCCATGAGGGTAAGGCTTGCTGTTCATTTTCGTCGATATCCTGATTGCTGCCATAGCAAATATCATAGGATGTTGTAGTAAGGGAGGTAAAGTGATGAGAGCTTTTCTATATTTCGCACAGAAAAAGCCAACTCAAATAGGCCTCCTGTTTGCTACATTACTGCTTCCATGCATGGTTTGTGATCCGCAAGTCGTCAAATCAGGTTCCGCGACACAATCAATCGCTATTGTCCAGCAAAGCCTTGGCACTTCAATCTCGAAGGTAAAGTCGGGTCAGTATGCTCCGGGTGACATCGACCTGATCGTGCAATTTCGCTCGCCGCAAGCCATACCTATCCTCGAAGAGCAATTTAAGCAAAACCAGGACACCTTGCAAAAGCTCAAACTGGCCAATGCCCTGGTCAAACTCGGAGACAAAGACGAGACCTACTGGGACTATCTGCTGCAGCAGGCCACCCTTGCGGTAGACAGCCCGGTCCCCTTTCCCTGGGTGTACAACATTCAGGAAAATACCGGGCGCGGGAATTCCGAGCAGGGTGTCGCAGTTTGGGCCAAGGCGCATAATACTGACCTCGCCACGGCGATCGAAAATGCGACCTACTGATATCCCGGAAGACTGATTGTTCTCGGCGAGACAGGCGATCCGCGAGCGATTCCGCTGCTGCAAAAAGCCCTTCTTTCCCCAAGCATCTTCATGGAAGCGAATGCCGCGAAGGGCTTGGCGCAAATCCATGACGAAGGCTCGGTGCCGTTGATCGTCGACGCCTGCAATCGAGCCCCCAAGGAACTCGCCGGACTCATCGCGCAATCCTTGGTCTATTTCGACGATCCGGCAGCACAGAAAGCAGTGGCTACATACGTCGATGATGCTTCCGCGAAGACCATGCGTGAGGCCAGGGCAAACGGCATGAACGTTTTCGGCGGCCAAGCTGTTCAAAACCTCGCCAACACGCCAAAATAAATTTTGGCCACGGAGTCCAGCAACCGGCAGCTCCCGCGAGCGCCGATCCGCATCGGCGCAAATCCACGTGCTGCGAGGGGAAATGACAAAAAAACCGCTATCTCCTCCCCGGATGTACTCATGGGGAGTTTGCTTCGGCTTGATAGCGGGTTCCCTGCCGTGCGAGGCAAACGGTGCGCAGGCTGAGGACGCCGCACATGCACCCTCCGAGACAAGCCAGACTCGAGGCACCGCGTTAGCGAAGGTTAAATCGGGCCGCTTCTCTCCCGGAGATATCGACATCATCGTGCAAGCAAATGCCACACAAGCCATGCCTGCCTTGGAAGAGCAGTTCAAGCAAAGCCAAAACTTCGCGCAGAAAGCACAGCTCGCGAACGCCCTCGTCAAGCTCAAAGACAACGACGACACCTACTGGAACTATCTCGCACAGCGCGCCACCCTCGCGATCGACAGTGATGTACCGTCTCCTTGGAGCTACAACGTACACGACACCGCGACGTCCGCCCAAGGTCTCGCGAAATGGGCGCAAGCTCACCGGATCGACCTTCCCGCAGCTATGGAGAACGCGCAAACTTGGTACCCGGGCAGCCTGATGATCCTGAGCGATACGGGCGACACGAGGGCAATTCCGATCCTTGAGAAAGGTCTTCTATCCGCAAATAGCCTGATCGAGCTGGAAGCCGCCATGGGCTTGGCTTTCCTCCATGACGAAAGCGCCGTGCCGCTGATCGTGCAAGCGATTCAGAGAGCCCCGAAGGACCTTGCTCCCGACCTGGCCGAATCGCTTGTCTTCTTCGACGATCCCGTCGCTCGAAGCACGGTCGACGCCTGCCTCGGCAAGGACCGCGCGAAGGCATTGCGGCAAAGGAGAGCGGCCGGCGAAAACGCTCTTGGGCTGCCTCCATCCCAAATGCCTCCAACGGTACCGAAGCCATAGTTTAGCGCCGGGTAGCCTACAAGCTTCGGGTCTCCGAGCATCGACCCAAACCGCCGGCGCGGCCGGCAGTTCCTTCGGGACGGGTTTTCTCAACGGCTACAACCCCAGCAGCGCCTCCATCAACCCGGCAAACCCTTCCAGGTCCCCATACTCGATCACCACCTGCCCCCGCCCGTTCCGGTCCTTGATCGCCACCCGAAGCCCCAGCCGCTTCCTCAGCCGATCCTCCAGCTCCCGCACGTTCACATCTTTCGGCTTCTTTTCCGCGGCCGGCTCCCGCCGCTCCGGGTCGAGGATCCCCCGCACGAACGTCTCCGCCTGCCGCACGCTCATCGCCAGCGCCTGCATCTTCTGCGCCGCGCGCAGCATTTGCTCTTCCCTTTCAAGCGCCAGCAGCGCCCGCGCATGGCCGAAGGACAGCGCTCCCGCCTCCACCGCCTCCTGCAGCGGCTCCGGCAGCTTCAACAGCCGCATGTAGTTGCCGATCGATGCCCGGTCCTTCCCCGTCCGGATGCTGATCTGCTCCTGCGTCATCTTGAACTCGCGCCCCAGCCGCGCGAACGCCCGTGCCTGCTCCATCGGGTTCAGGTCCGCCCGCTGCAGGTTCTCGACGATGGTCGCCTCCATCGCCTGCGTGTCATTCATCGCCGCCACGACCGCCGGGATGGCCGTTTTCCCGGCCTTTTGCGAGGCCAGCCAGCGGCGCTCTCCCGCGACCAGCTGGTAACGGCCACCCTCGAGCGCCCGCACCAGCACCGGCTGGATCACCCCCATGGCCCGGATCGAAGCGGCAAGCTCCTCGAGCGCCGCCTCGTCGAAATGCTTGCGCGTCTGATAAGGGTTGCGCTCGATCGTGTCCACCGCGATCTCGGAAGCCCGTCCGTCCATCGCCTTCTTGTCCGCCGCTGCCTGCACTACCGGTACCTCAACCCGCGCTTTCGGCAGCAAGGAGTCGAGTCCCTTGCCGAGCGCACGCCGCTTTCCTGCCTGCTCCTTCACCGCCGGCATCTCGATCGCCATCGTCACTCCTCCTATGAGTACGGCCAGAACCGGACTTCCCTTTCGGCCTTCTTCTCCGCCGCTGGGCGCTTTCTGCTCTTGACTCCGTTGCGCCGCATCAGCTCCAGCGCCAGTTCCCGGTACGCCTCCGAGCCGCGCGACCGGGGATCATACAGCAGCACAGGCTGCCCGTAGCTTGGTGCCTCGGCCAGACGGATGTTGCGCGGAATCGTCGTTTTCAGCAGCTTGTCGCCGAAGTGCTCGCGCAGGCTTGCGGTCACCTGCTGCGCCAGGTTGGTGCGATCGTCGTACATCGTCAGGAGCACACCCTCGATCTGCAGCTCCGGGTTGAGGCTCGCCTGCACCCGCTCCAGGGTGTGCAGCAGCTCTGAAATTCCTTCGAGCGCGAAGTACTCCGCTTGCATCGGCACCAGCAGCGCGTCCGCCGCGACCAGCGCGTTCAAGGTCAGTAAGTCGAGCGCAGGCGGGCAGTCCAGCAAAATGAACGCGTGCGCTTCACGCGCCTCCACCAACGCTTCCTTCAGTTTCAGCGCCCGGTTCTCCTGCTCCAGGAGCTCCACGGTCGCCCCGACGAGATCCTTGCTGGAGGGAACGACCTTCAGCGCGGGGATCTCCGTCGCGAGAGACGCGTCCGCAAGGGAGCCGCCATTGACGAGAACGTCGTACGTAGAAAGCCGCTCCTCATCGCGCCCAAATCCAAAGCCCCCCGTCGTATTCCCCTGTGGGTCGATGTCGAGCAGAAGAGTCGGCAGTTCCTCGAGCGCAAAGGCGGCCGCCAGGTTGATGGCAGTGGTGGTCTTGCCTACCCCGCCTTTTTGATTGACGACCGCCAGCACTTTTCCCATGTACGCTCCCACCATAGGGCTTGGCCCGGAAAGTTGCAAATTGTTCCACGTGGAACAGAAGGTCAGGCGGGCTCCGAGGCAAAAACAACGATCCGCTGCTCGCTGCCGCTCAGAGACCGAGGCTCACCCCACTCCATGTCTGCGAGTTCTGTCTTCAACCGCGCGAGCGCCTCCTCCGTCGTCATGAGGCAAAGCCGGCCTCCAATCGCGAGGCGCGCGCGGGCGGTCCGGCAAGCCTCAGCTATACAATCCACGGCCCGTAGGGTGACGACGTCGTAGACCCGGCTGGCCGCCAGAGCTTCGGCGCGGGCCGCGTGAACAGTCGCGGACAACCCAAGCCGGCGGACCAGCTCTGAGAGGAATGCCGCTTTTTTCCCTTGTGACTCAGCTAGCGTCGTTGCGATCTCGGGCCGCAGCAGCGAGCAGATTGCGCCGGGGAAGCCCGCTCCAGAGCCGAAATCCAGAAGCGTGCGCGCGCTGGGCGGCAGGGCGCGCGCGCACTGAATGCATTCACCGAAATGCCGCACCACGATTTCCTCGGGTTCGCGCACGGCGGTTAGATTTGTGCGAGCATTCCAGCACACAAGCAGCTCCAGGTAGGTTGCGAGCGCGGCGCTCACGCCCGCATCGATGGTCAAACCCGCGCGCCGCTGCAAAGTTTCCGCTATTTGCTGCTGCGTCATCCGTTGGGTAGTCTCCAGCGGTGCGCGGCGGCCAGAAACTCGATGAAGAGCGCCCTTGACGGCTCATCCTCTTCGTAAATCCGCTCGGGATGCCATTGAACGCCGAGCACGAAGTGCTGCTCCGGTGACGCACCCTCCAGCGACTCGACGACACCGTCGCGTTCCGCTCTCGCGGCGATGAGGAGGTCGTCGCCGACCAGATCCACGGCTTGATGGTGGCTGCTGTTGACGTGAACACCCGCGCGGTCGAGATAGAGGCTGCGCAGGATGCGGGCATCCGCCGCGACGGCGATGCCATGTGCGAGCGGGCCGGCGTCGGTAGCGGGTGCGTGTGGCTGGGCGGTCGCGAGGTGCTGGATGAGCGTCCCGCCGCGCCATACGTTCATCATCTGCAGGCCGAAGCAGATGCCCAGCAGGGGCTTGCGCAGGTTGAAGGCGTCCTGCAAGAGCAGCTCGTCCGTCGCTTCGCGCGCCAGGTCTGGCTTCGCGGTAGTGGGCAGACGCGCCTGCCCGTACTTTTGTGGATTGACATCCGAGGGGCTGCCAGGCAGCAGGATCGCCTGGCAGGATGCGATGAGCCTGGCGGCCTCTTCAGGCTCGAGATCGAGGTGAACCCGCACCGGCTCACCACCCTCGGCTTCAAGGGCCGCGGCGTATTGCGGCCAGCAACGCTCGTTGTAGGCGACGTTGTGCGAGGTCGGGACCGGGACAGCGATCCTTGGTTTGCGGTGGGTCTGGTTCATCGCGATCTCTCCTCATCATAGAGGGTGGAGATGGCTGTAGAGGCGCGGTAGAGCTCCGTGATCTTATGGCGGAGCAGGCTGGTCAGCTGCTCGGTGTCCCGCGCGCCCAGGCCGGCTGTTGAAAGCGGCCGGCCTACGGTAAGGGTCAACGGAGACGGGCGGTATTCAGACGTTCCGATGGGCAGCAGCTCGAAGGTGCCGGCGAGGGCCATGGGAACGAGCGGTACTTGTGCGCGAATAGCCATGTAGGCTGGACCATTGAGGAAGGGGCCGGGTAGTCCGGTACGGGACCTGCCGCCCTCGGGAAAGATAAAGAGCGGCATGCCTGCCTTGAGGGTCTTAACCCCGCGCGAAAGACTGGCGATGGAAGCGCGCGGGTTGCCGACATTGACGGGGATCTGGCCGGACCGGTGCAGGTGCCAACCGATGAAGGGGATCCGCCAAAGGTCGTGGCGGGCAACGATGCGGAACTGGAAGGGCAGCGCGGCGAAGATCGCGGGCGTGTCCATGTAGGAAAGGTGGTTGGCTGCGTAGACCGCTGGCTCTGTCATGAGGAAGTGTTCGGCTCCGACCACCGTAACGGGGGAGCCGGCGAAGCGGAGGGAAGCATGGGCCCAGGCCTGGGCGATGCGGTGTTGGCGCTTTCCGTCGGCTTCAGTAAGCGAGGCGAGCAGGGAAGCCGAGCCGAACAGGGCCGTACCGGCAAGGAACAGAGGGGCTCGCACGAGATTGGAGGCGAGGCGGGTCGACAGCGGAAGCCGGATGGGGCGGGGAGTCAGGAAGCGAGCCATGCGAATACGGTTAGGTTAGCAGCGATCGCCTGTGTTCCACGTGGAACAATCATTCCCAGCCGGTGAGCAGCGGCATGCAAGCGCCGATCAGCGCGATCGAACCGGCGATGGTAAGCAGGCCCTTGCCGCCCGTTGCGGCAAGGGCTGCTTGCAGCGCGCCGTCGAGAACCTCGACGGCTTGCGCGGGCATTCCCGTCAGGCCGGCCGCTTCGGTCAAGCGAGCGAGGCTCGCTGCTCGCGTCGACGTACTTCGCGTGAGAACGACTTGGTCGAAGATGGGGAAGAGCACTTGCGCGAGCTCGTCTACGGCTTTGTCCTGCATGCAGCCGAAAAGCAGGATGCGCGGGCCCGGAACATCCAGCGAAGAAAGAGCGGCTCGTAGCGCCCAGGCGCCGGCCGGGTTGTGGGCGGCATCCAGCAAGATCAATGGCCCGGCCATGCGCGGAGATTTCGGGCGAAGAAGCTGAAGACGGCCCGGCCAAACCGTATTCCGGACACCCGCCGCAACGGTTGCTTTGTCGAGCGGGAACCCTTCCCTGCGGTGCAGGTATTCGGCGGCCGCCAAAGCAAGCGCAAGGTTGCGCTGCTGGTGCTCGCCGGGCAGAGGCGAGTCAACCTCCAGGGTGCCGCCCCCAAAAGCTTCGGCAGGAAGAGTGAGACGATACCGGCTGCGCTGCTCCGTGGCGGGCGCGTGGCGCATACGCACCGGCATGTATCCCGACGCGCTGATCGCGTGGACCCGCAAGGGTACGGCGATTTCGCCAATGGCTTGATTCGCCTCGGGATGCTGGGGCAACGTCACCAGGGTGCCGCCCTCGCGCAGGATGCCGCACTTTTCGCGGGTGATCGCGGCGATGGTGTCGCCCAGCCACTCCTGGTGGTCGAGCGAGATGTCGGTCAAGATGGCCAGCAAGGGCGTGACCACGTTGGTGGCGTCCAGTCGGCCGCCCAGACCGCATTCGAGGATTGCGATTCCAACCGGAGCGGACGCGAAATAGAGGAACCCTATCGCGGTCATGGTCTCGAAAAACGACGGCGGGTATGGGAGAGCTCCAGCCGCGACGAGCCGGCCTGCGGCGGCTTCGACCTGAAGGAAGAGGCGGCTCAGGGCTTCGGCGGAGATCGGCTCGCCGTCGACCTGAATGCGCTCGTTGGGGCGGACGAGGTGGGGCGACGTATACAGACCCGTGCGGGTGCCGCCCGCCTGGAGAATGGAGGCGAGGGTGGCGGCGGTGGAGCCTTTGCCGTTGGTGCCGGCGATCAGCACGGAAGAGAAGCAGTCCTGGGGGTCGCCCAGCGCAGCGAGCAGGCGGCGCATGTGGGCCAGGTCGAACTTGCGGCGTGTCGTGAGCTCGCCGCCGAGGGCGAGCAGGCGGGCGATAGGATCCTCGAGCATGTTTTGAGTTTAGAGGAGCGGGTCTTTTAAGCTGGATGCATGCCTTTTTCGATCAAGGAGTGCGTGGTGTGCGGGGAGGAGTTCGAGCTGAAGCCGGGCAAGCCTGGCTTCGCGAACCGGTGCCCGGCGTGCAGCGAGCCGGACGGGACGGAGACGGGGGAAAAGCGGAAGCTGAGCGCGGAGGAGCGCAAGGCGGAGGCTGAGGCGAACGAGGCGCGGCGCGGGGCGATGCGGGACTTGCTCTACAAGAAAGACCGCTGAGGAGAGCTCGCGCCGATGGCTGACGGCCTGTCAAGCAGCGGGCCTTGTCAGGATCAGCTGGCTGCGGCCGCAGCCCGGTAGGCGGGAACATTCCAGTAAAAGGGGCGGAACTCGACAATCTTGCCTTGCCGGACGGTGACCAGCTGGACCATGGGCAGGCGCAGGGTCTCCCGGGTGGCACGGATGCGCGTCGCGAGAGTGCAGGCGACGGCGACGGTGTCGCCGTTCTCGAAGTAGCGGGCATCCTGCACGTCGACTTGGTCGAAGATGGCGTTCATGGCGTCGGCCCACTGCCTGTAGCGGGCGTGACCCACGTACTCGCCGCCGAAGGGCAGGTCGGGCGACTGGTGCAGCACGACTTCAGGGTCGAGGGTGGCGGCCATGGCGCTGAAGTCCGCTTTGCCCTGCATGATCAGGCGCTCGGCGGCGTAGAAGGCTTCGAGAACTTCCTTAGGGGACGCGTGAGGCTGCATGGTATGTCCTTTACGAGGCGTGTGTGGGTGGGGTGAAGCCGTGCTTGCTCGAGCGCGAGGCGATGACCAGCGCGGCGAGGAGCAGCAGCGCAAGTGCCCAGGGGAATGAGGCAGCTGTCGCGTGATTGAGCAGAAAGCCGCCCGAAGCACCGCCGGCGGCGATGGCGAGGTTCCAGGCGGTGGTGACGAGCGAAGGAGCGAGCGCCGCTCCCTCGCCCGAGGCTTCGTCGCAGGCAGCCTGCAGCAGGGTGGCCGCGCCGCCGAAGGTGACGCCCCAGACGGCGATGGCCGTGTACACGACCGGCGGCGGCACGTGCCCCGACCCGAGCACAAGGGCAACGCCGGTGAAAACGGAAAGGCTGAGCAGCACCAGGGCGCGGAGCATACGGTCGACCAGCAGGCCCGCCAGCCCGATACCCGCGATGGCGCAGACGCCGAAGGTGAGCAAGATGGGCGCGACCTGGGTTTGGAGGCCGAACAGTGCGAGAAAAGGGGCGACATAGGTGTAGAGGATGTTGTGCGCCGTCATCCAGAGAAAGACGACGGCCAGCACTGGGCGCACGCCGGGCGTGAGGAGTACCGAGCGTACGGAGAGGCGGCTGCTGGCAGGCTGGCCGGGGAGATCGGGCACCACGGCGAGAACCCAAACAGCCAGACTGGCGGAAACCGCGGCTACGGCCAAGAAAGCGATGCGCCAGGATGCGGCATGCGCGAGGAGCGTTCCGGCGGGGACGCCCAGAGAGAAGGCGATGGGCGTGCCCGCCATCGCGACGGCGATGGCGCGGCCCTTGAGCTGTGGCGCGACCATGCTGCGGGCATAGCCGGCGAGGATGCCCCAGGACAGACCGGCGGCGACCCCGGCCAGGAAGCGTATCGCAAGCGTAAGGGGGTAGTTCGACGACGCTACGGTGGCTATGTTGAAGAAGAGGAAACCGCCGATGCAGAGCAGGAGGATGGGACGGCGGCGCCAGGTTTGGGTGGCGGCGGTGAGCGGAATCGCCGCGAGCAGGGAGCCTGCGGCATAGGCTGTAACGAGCTGGCCGGTGCGGGAAGCGGAAACGTGCAGGGCGCGCCCAATCTCGGGAAGGAGGCCGGCGGGCAGGGTCTCCGTCATGATTGCCAGGAAGCCGGTCATGGCGAGGGCGAGCAGCGCGCCGTAGGGAAGGCGGGCGGCCTCGCTGCCGGTCGAAGGTGGTGGCGTAAGAACGGTCATGAGTGGGGATCAGAACTCGAACTCTGCTGTGCGTGACAATTAAGATCGAGTGGTCTATAAATAGTGACAGATGGATCTGGAGATTGCAAACACGGGTGTGAAGCACGAGCACAAGCGGAGGCCCGGACGGCCGAGGCAGTTCGACCGGGACGAAGCGCTGAAGCGGGCGATGCGGCTGTTCTGGGCGCGGGGCTACGAGACGACGTCCATGGCGGACCTGCGCGCGGCGCTGGGGCTGACGCAGGCCAGCATCTATGCCGCGTTCGGGAGCAAGGAGCGGCTGTTCCTTGAAGCGGTGGCGCTGTATCGCAGGACCGCGGGAAACACGACCGCTCGCGCCCTGGAGGAGCATGCGACGGCGCGGGAGGCAGTGGAAGCGATGCTGCGTGGGGCGGTGGAGACCTTCCTGGAGGAGGGCGCGCCGGGAGGCTGCCTGGTGGTCTTGAGCGCGGTGCATTGCTCGGAAGAAAGCCGGGCGGTGCGGGAAGAGCTGGCGGGGTTTCGGCGCGAGACGGAGGCGCGGGTCCTGGAGCGGCTGCGGCGAGGGCAGCGCGAGGGGGACTTGCCGGACACGGCACCCGTGGAGGCGATGGCGGGCTTTTATACCACCGTGCTTCACGGGTTATCGGTTCAGGCAAAGGATGGGGCGCCGTTGGGAGGCGCCGTGACGGGGGCGATGGCAGCCTGGGACGCAATGCTGGACAACCGGGAAAGAGGCAAGGCATGAAGCTCAAGGGGAAACGGGCACTGGTGACGGGCGGGAGCCGGGGAATTGGGGAGGCGATCGCGAAAGCGCTGGCCAAGGAGGGCGCGGATGTGGCGATCACGTACGAGCGCTCGGCGGAGCGGGCGGCGGCGGTGGTGAAGGAGCTGGAAGGGGTGGGACGGCGCGGAGTGGCGCTGCAGGCCGACAGCGCCGCTGCGGAGGCGGTGAGGAGGTCCGTGAAGGAGACGGCGAAAGCGCTGGGCGGGGTGGACATCCTGGTCAACAATGCCGGGATTTACCGCGGGGGGCCGATCGAGGAGCTGAAGCTGGAAGACCTGGATGCCATGCTGCAGGTGAACGTGCGGTCGGTGATCGTGGCGAGCCAGGCGGCGCTCGAGCACCTAGGGCAAGGCGGGCGGATCGTGAACATCGGGAGCTGCCTGGCGGAGCGCGTGGCATGGCCGGGCTCGGCGGTGTACGCGATGACGAAGTCGGCGTTGAACGCGTGGACGCGGGGGCTGGCGCGGGACCTGGGGCCGCGCGGAGTGACGGTGAACACGGTGCACCCCGGGCCGACAGTGACGGAGATGACCTCGGCGGAGGGCGAGTTCGCGGAGAAGATGCGGGGGCACATGGCGCTGGGCCGGTTCGGGTCGGCCGAGGAGGTGGCAGCGGCGGTGTTGTTTCTGGCCGGGCCGGATGCGGGGCAGATCACGGGGACGGGGCTGGTGATCGATGGCGGCTTGAACGCTTGATCTAAGCACAAGGAGGACTTAAGGCGCGCAGACCGGTAGAGATCGTCCGGCAATTACTCGACGACCCCACCAACATCGAGAACGTTGAAGCCCTGGTGGCGGAGGACGCAACCTATGTCTCGCTGAATTACGAGAACGCCGAACTCAAGAAGATCATGCCGTGGGCGGGGACGGCAGTAGGGCCGCAGGCAATCGCGGATACCTACAGCCGTGTCTCGCGCTATTGGAAGAACCTGGGCTTTGCGATCGAGGAAATTTTCGAGTCGGGCGAGAACGTCGCCGTCTTCGGACGGTTTACCTATCAGTCGAACACGGTCGGCAAGACGATCACTTCACCATTTTCCATCCTGGCGAAGGTACGCGACGGCAAGGTGACTTACATGCAATTCATGGAAGATACCTTCAGGACGGCTTCGAGCTTCAAGACGGGCGGCAGCTGGACGTTGCGCGCCGATCCGGGGGGGCCGGAGATCGAGGTCTGAGCGGGTTCGTCAGGATTCACCTCCGCGTAATGCTCTAAGAGTGACTGGGGTGGTACAAGGACGGCGGAGGCTTTCGTGATGACGCGAGCGTTGATGGCGGTGGCGGGTGCGGCTTTGGCGGCGGGTGCGGGCATGGCGCAGCAGGCGGGCAAGGGCCCTGTGCAGCATGTGCTGCTGCTGAGCGTGGACGGGATGCACGAGGTGGACCTGCTGAACTGCGTGCAGGGGGTCAAAGGCGTGAACGGCGGAGCGCCGTACTGCCCGAACCTGGCGGGGCTGGCCGTGACGGGCGTGAACTACACGGCGGCGGAGACCTCGAAGCCTTCGGACTCGTTCCCCGGGCTGATGACGCTGGTGACCGGCGCGACGCCGCGCACCATGGGCGTGTGGTACGACGTGGGC
>CAXTTW010000023.1:0-13586 GCA_964247255.1 uncultured Acidobacteriaceae bacterium | reverse complement strand
CCGCCGTACAGGCCGACCACCGCCGGGAACGGCGGCCGGATGCGGGGGACGCCGCGCTTGCCTTCGAGCGACTCCATCAGCGCCGATTCCTCGCCGACCTCGTAGGCGCCTGCGCCCGAGTGCGAAAGGCAGTCGAAATCGAGCCCCTCGATGCCGAAGATGTTCTTGCCGAGAAAGCCCTTCTCGTACGCCTCGGCGATGCAGCGGTCCATGATTTCGAGCAGGTACCGGTACTCGCCGCGCATGTAGATGAAGCCTTGCTTCGCGCCGGTCGCCAGGCCCGCGATGATGGTGCCCTCGATGACGGAGTGGGGGTCGTACTGGCAGATGGGCCGGTCCTTGCAGGTGCCAGGCTCGCTCTCGTCGCCGTTGACCAGGATGTACTTGGGCCGGTCGGAGGTTTTCGGCACGAAGGACCACTTGAGCCCGGTGGGGAAGCCCGCGCCGCCGCGGCCGCGCAGGTTGGACGCTTTCAGCTCATTGATGATCGCTTCCGGGCCCATGCCGATAGCGCGCCGGGCCTGCTCATAGCCGCCGAGCTCGATGTACTTGTCGATCTTTTCAGCGCCCTGGCCGAAACGGAAGGAGATGACCTTGACTTCATCGGGATGCGAAACGAGGAACATTGGAGCTCCTTTGCAAACGGTTACTGAGGCCGGGCTTTCGCCCGGTACTCCTGAATGGTCGCGTCCATCGACGCGGGAGTGACGTTTTCCACGAAGTCGTAGTTGACCTGGACGGCAGGTGCCCAGCAGCAGGCCCCGATGCACTCGACCTCCTCGACCGAGAACAGCCCATCGGCGGAGACGCCCTTGTTCTCGTGAATGCCGAGCCGCTGCTTGCAGTGGTCGAGGATCTCGTAGCCGCCGCGGAGCATACAGGAGATGTTGGTGCAGACCTGAATGTTGAACTTGCCGGCCGGCTCGGTCCGGAGCATGGAGTAGTACGAGAGCACGTTGCGCACGTCGAGCTCGGTGATGCCGACCCGCGCGGCGGCTTCGGCGACGACCTCGTCGGTAACCGCGCCGATCTCATCCTGGGCGTACAGCAGCATGGGGATGAGCGCGGAACGCTTGACGGGGTAGAGAGTGACCATGCGGTCGAACTTTGCCGCGAGTTCCGGTGAGAAGATTGTGCCTTCTGTACTCAACTTTCCTCCGTGTGCTTACTCCAGTACCAGTGTAGCGAGTGCTTCAGCCAGCGCGTCCATCTCGAGGACGCCTGCTTTACCGCTCCACGAAAAAGTGCCGTCCATGGCCAGGCGGAACGCGCCTTCGTCGAGGAGGGACTCCCCGTTGGTCGCGCGAGCCAGATCGTAGATTGCCCAGTAGCCCTCGCCCGAGCGCATCTGCAGGTCGAGCTTGATCGTCCGGCGCGGACCTTCGAGATGCAGCTCGTTCTTGCGCGGCTCCACCAGCATGGCCTGCGGCACCTCCTGGCCGAGCGAGGCGGCGGCCAGGTAGGCGCGCAGCAGCCCCGCGAAGGAGATCCAAATCTCCTGCCGCGCCGCGATCTCGCCCAGGCTAGCGGTCAATCTCGCCCAGCACGATGTCGATGGAGCCGATAACCGCGACCACGTCCGCCAGCAGCGCGCCCTTGCACATAGTGTCCAGGGCCTGCAGGGTCGCAAAGGATGGGTTGCGCATGTGGACCCGGTAGGGTTTGGCCGTACCGTCGGAAACGACGTAGTAGCCCATCTCGCCGCGCGGGCTCTCGATCGCCTGATAGACCTCGCCCGCCGGGACAGGGAAGCCCTCGGTCACGATCTTGAAGTGATAGATGAGGGATTCCATCTCGGTCTTCATCTTTTCGCGGTCGGGCAGGACGATTTTAGGAGCGTCGGCGGTGATAGGCCCCTCGGGAATGCCGTCAAGCGCCTGCTGAATGATCTTGACCGACTCGCGCATTTCTTCGAGGCGAATGGTGTAGCGGTCCCAGACGTCGCCCTTGGTCCCGAGAGGAACCCGGAACTGGAACTTCTCGTAGCCGGTGTAGGGCATGTCGCGGCGCAGATCCCAGTCCACGCCGGAAGCGCGGAGCGGCGGCCCGGTGACGCCTAGCGCGATCGCGTTCTCGGGGCTCAAGTAGCCGACGCCCTTGAGCCGGTCGATCCAGATGGGGTTGCCGGTGAGCAGGTTTTGGTACTCGTCGATCTTGGACGGCATGCGCTTGATGAAGTTTTGGACCATCGCGAAGAAGTCCAGCGGCGGTTCGAGCGAAACCCCGCCGATGCGGAAGTAGGAGGTCATCATGCGCTGGCCGGCAACGTGCTCGAAGATGCGCAGCACATCCTCGCGCTCGCGGAAGCAGTAAAGGAAAACCGTCAGCGCGCCGATATCCATGGCATGGGTGCCGAGCCAGACCAGATGCGAGTTCAACCGGGTCAGCTCGTTGAGCATGACGCGGAGCCACTGGGCGCGCTCCGGGATCTCGAGCTGAAGCAGCTTCTCGACCGCGAGGCAGTAGCACAGGTTGTTGCTCATCGGGGACAGGTAGTCGATCCGGTCTGTGAGCGGGACCACCTGCTGGTAGAACTTGGCCTCGCAGGTCTTTTCGATGCCGGTGTGCAGGTAGCCGATGTCGGGCACGATGCGCAGCACCGTTTCGCCGTCGATCTCGACGACGAGCCGCAGAACCCCGTGGGTGGAGGGGTGCTGCGGGCCCATGTTGAGGATCATGGTGGAGTCTTTGGTCGGATCCTCGGGGCGCGGGGCGATCAGGGATGCGGTTTCCGTAAATTGCGACATTATCTGTACCCCTCCACGGGGAAGTCCTTGCGCAAGGGGTGGCCCTCGAACTCGTCGGGCATCATGATGCGGCGCAGGTTGGGATGGCCATGAAAGCGGATGCCAAACAGGTCGAAGATTTCGCGTTCGTAGAAGTCCGCCGAGGGCCAGACCGGGGTGATCGAATCGGCCCCGCCGATAACGGAGTCGACGAAAATGCGAAGCCGGACGCGCTCCTTCAGGCGGTGGGAAAGGATATGGTAGGTGACCTGGTAGCGCGGCTCGGCGGGCAGCCAGTCGACCGCGGTCACGTCCTCCAGAAAGTTGTAGCCAGCCTCCTGGACGGCCCGGGCGGCGGCGCGAATCTCCTCGGGCGCGACAGTCAGGGTCAGCTCACCGCGGTCGAACTTCGCGTCGCGCGTCATGGCCGCGCCCAGCGCGCTCACGGCGGCATTGTCGGGCATCTCCGCGAAAACAGCGTCCTTGTCAAGAACCCGCCAGCTCTTCTGGCCTGGGTGCTCCTGCATGCTGGGCGTCGAAGCCATTTACAAGTCCGCCTTGTCCGAGGACCAGTCCAGGATCCCCTTTTTCCAGATGTAAAAGAAGCCGACCAGCACGAAGCCGAGATAGACCAGGATCTCCCAGAAGCCGAACAGCCGGGAGCCCGTGATCCGCGGCAGCTCGCGGTAAATCACCGCCCAGGGCAGCATGAACACCGCTTCCACGTCGAACAGAATAAACAGCATGGCGACCATGTAAAAACGGACGGAAAACCGGCCCCGCGCATCGCCCTCGGCCGGGATGCCGCACTCATAGGCGGCGAGCTTGGCCTTGCTGACTTTGTGCTTGCCGATCAACCAGGAGCCGGCGGCCATGCCGCACCCCATGGCGAGAGCGACCAGTACCTGCAGAAGCAGCGGAAGATAGTTCCAGAAGTAATGCGGGGCGGAGGACAAGATTGGTCACCTTTGCGTGGACGTAGCCTCAGCCTAGAAGGGGATGGGAAGCGCGTCAAGCGCCGGCGCGCGGAGCTCTTCGCTGCCGTCAACGGAGAGGGACGGCCGGGGTCGCGCATCTTTTTCTTCGGAGAGTTCCGAAATGGGAATGGGCCGTGGGCGCCGTCCCAGAATGGACCAGGGGAAGATTTCTCGAAGAAAAGCCTAGTGGAAAGCCGTCGAAGCGCCGATAGAGTCATGGACGGAAAGGAACTTATCCCATGCAGCCCACACTTACCGCCCGCACGCAGACCTCCGAGAACGGTACCGCTCCCCGCGTTCCCCTCCCGCTCGGGCCTCTTCCGCAGATGCCGCGGACCCGCGCCCCGCGCCCAGGATCGGACCTCGACGCAGTCCTGCGGGAGATCCCGTCGCAGCAGGCCGGCACCGACCACGACCTGGATCCCGAGCTCAACCTGGAGCCGGGGCCGGGCATCTTCATGGGCCTGCGCGTAGCCTTGATGTTCAACGCCGGGCTGGGCGTCGCGGCGCTGCTGGTGTACGAAGCGTGGGCGATGCTGGCGCACTAGGCGCGGAGCTTACCCGCGCACGGATGGGGCTGCCGCGACAGCAGCCTCACTCGGCCGCGCGGGCGGCCTTTGCGCCTGTTCCACCAGCCCGCGGATACCCGCAGCGCACCGGCGCATCGAAAAGCGCTTCTCAAAGGAGGGGCCGGTGCGGCGAACCATGACGGCGCGCTCCCCGGCGCTCAGGGCGAGCCAGCGCTCCAGCAGGCGCAGCGTGCCCGCCTCGGTGTCGTCCTCGACGAAGCCGGTACCGTCCTCGGTAACGTAACGCCAGATATTGATCTTGTTCGAGATAAGCACCGGCAGGCCGCAGGCGACCGCTTCGGCGATGGCGATGCCGAAGTTTTCCTGGTGCGAGGGAAGGATAAAGGCCTCGGCGGCGTGAAAGGCACCCCATTTCAGGTCGCCCTGGAGCATGCCCGGCCAGTGGACGCGGTGGGCCAGCCCGGCGGCGGCGGCGATGCCCTCCAGCCCCGGACGCAGCCCGTCCTGGTCGGGTCCGGCAAGCACCAGGTCGAGATCCGGGAAGCGCCCGGCCACCCCCGCAAACGCTTTGAGCAGCAGGTCGCAGCCCTTTTTCTCATGGATGCGGCTCAGAAACAGCAGAAAGCGCCGGCCTTCGAGCGCCGGGAAAGCCTCGAAGAACGCGGCCCGCTGCGCGCCGGGGTTGCCCTCCGGCCGCGAAGTCCCGAGCGGCACCACCGCGCTCCGCCACCGGTGCGGGGAGAAGCTCTCGGGCGCAAGCTCCCGCTCGGCCTCGGTCGTGAAGACGACCCGCTCCGCATCGCGCAGCACGCTGGCTTGGGCGAGCCACCAGAACAGCTGCTTTTTCAGGTGCTTGGCCGGGTACTGCCGGCGAAACCACGGGTCGAGCATGCCATGCGGGAACACCAGGTAGGGTACCCGGGCGGCGAGCGCGGCTGGACGCGCGGCGAGGCCGGGGTACATCCACAGCCCATCGACGACGAGCGCGTCGTACTCGCGGGCCTTGGCCCAAAGCCAGCGCCCGAGCGCGGGCCTGTAGCCGAAGGCACTCGACACAGGCCCCATCGCGTGAACCCGGAAGGGGTAGCGCTCAAGGTACTCGGCTCCGGGCGGGTCAAGAGAAAGAACCTCTGGCGTAACGCCGACCTCCGAGTACCCGCGCGCGAGCTGGAGCAGGTGCTCCGGGGGACCGCCGCCGGCGGGCGCGAGGTCGTGAATGATGTGCAAAAGGCGCATGGGCAAAGATGGAACGCTCAGCAAAGCATACAGAGGGTGACCGCAACCGCAGATGAAGGCCGTGTTTTCAGGCCCTTGCGAGCAGCCGCCGCGTGTGCGCCGCGATGACCGGATCCTCTTGCGCGGGTAAGATGCGGATCTGAATCCGGCTGGCGGCGACTGCGTCGATCCGTCCGGCGTGGGCCGCGTTCGCCGCGGCATCGAGCCTGACCCCGAACGGCGCAAGCCGGTCCACCACGGCGGCCCGTAAAGCGGCGCTGTGCTCGCCGGCCCCACCGGCAAACACCAGCTGGTCGAGCCCGCGCAGCGAAACTGTCAGCCCGACAACCGCTTTCGCAACCCCAGTGGCGAACGCCTCGAAAGCGAGCGCGGCTGCGCGGTCGCCCTCGTCCATCGCCTTTTCAATCTGCCGCAAGTCCCCGCTCTGGCCGCTCAGCCCGGCAAGACCGCCGTGGTGGTTCACCTCGGCCTCGAGTTCATCGAGCGAAAGCCGCCCCTGCCGGGCCATGAACAGGAGCGCTCCTGGGTCCAGGTCGCCCGTCCGGGTCGCCATAGACACGCCGCCCGAAGGCGTCATGCCCATGGTGGTGTCGACCGAGAACCCACGGGCGACCGCGCACAAACTGGACCCGCTGCCCAGGTGGGCGAGCACAATCCGGTCCGGCAGGCGCGCGCCCATTTCCCGAGACTCGGCCCGAAGCTGACCGACCAAGGATTCGTAGGAAAGCCCGTGAAACCCGTAGCGCACCAGGCCGGCCTCCGCATAGGCGCGCGCGACCGGCAATTGCCGGGCCACGGGCGGCAGGCTCCGGTGAAAAGCGGTGTCGAAACAGGCGACCTGAGGCAGGGCGGGAAACAGCCGGCCGGCCTGCGCAATGAGCCGCAACGACCCCGGAAGGTGCAGGGGCGCGAAGTGGACCGACCTTTCCAGGGTTTGCAGCACCGCCGGGGTAAGGAGGGCAGGCGCGAACAGACGCGGTCCCCCGTGTACCACGCGATGACCCACCGCCGCGGGGCGGCCGCCATGCTCGGCCAGCGCGGCCGCGATCGCCTTCAGCGCGTCCCCCTGCGAGGTGAGCGGGCGCTTTTCTGCCGCCAGTTCCTTGCCGGCGGCGTCTCGAATCGACAGCGAAGCCTCGCCCTGGCCGATGCCGTCGGCATGGGCGAGCAGCATCGCCCGCTCGCCGGCGAAGTTCGCGCCGGATTCCGCAACGAACAAACCCGCCTTGAGCGAGGACGACCCTGAATTGAGGACGAGAACGGGTCCGGTCACGCGTTATCTCCCCCGGTCTGCGCCGGCTGGCCCACAGGCACATGCTTGCCCTTCCATACCCACTCGCGCACCTCGGGCAGGTCTTCGCCATGGGCGGACACGTACAGTTTGTGCTCCTGCATCTTCTCGGAGTGGATTTGTTCAGCTTCGGCGATCCGGTCGGCCAGCTTGGGCGTGCGTTGGACCACGTCGAGCACCAGCGTGAACCGGTCGATGTGGTTCAGCACGCACATGTCGAAGGGGCTGGTGGTGGTCCCTTCTTCGCGGAAGCCGTGCACATGAAAGTTGCGCTCGTTGGTCCGCCCGTTCACGAGCGAGTGGATCAGCGCGGGGTAGCCGTGATGGTTGAAGATAACCGGCTTGTCGGTGGTGAACAGCCGGTCGAACTCCTCGTGCAGCAAGCCGTGCGGGTGCTCCTCGGGCCGCTGCAGGGTAAACAGGTCGACCACGTTGATAACACGCACCCGCAGGTCCGGGTAGCGCTCGCGCAGGATGGAAGCGGCGGCCAGGGTTTCGAGCGTTGGCACATCGCCGGCGCAGGCCATCACCACGTCGCAGTCGCCAACTATGCCGCCGCTGCCGTCGGACCCGTCATTGGAGGCCCACGCCCACACCCCCAGTCCGGCCGTGCAGTGGCGGACCGCGTCTTCCATGGAGAGCCAGACCGGCGACGGCTGCTTGCCCGCGATCATCAGGTTCACGTAGTCGCGCGAGTGGAGGCAGTGCGCGGCGACCGAAAGCAGGCAGTTCGCGTCGGGAGCGAGATAGATGCGCACGATCTCCGCCTTTTTCTGCGCGACGTGGTCGATGAAGCCGGGATCCTGGTGCGAGAAGCCGTTGTGATCCTGACGCCACACGTGCGAGCTGAGCAGGTAGTTGAGCGAGGCGATCGGCTTGCGCCAGGGCAAGTCACGGCACACCTTGAGCCACTTGGCGTGCTGGTTGAACATGGAGTCGATGATGTGGATAAACGCCTCGTAGCAGGAGAACAAGCCGTGGCGGCCGGTCAGCAGGTAGCCCTCCAGCCAGCCCTCGCACATATGCTCACTCAGCACCTCCATCACGCGTCCGTCGATGTCCAGATCGTCGTCGCCGGGCTGCAAAGCGGCGTCCCAACGCTTTTTCGAGACCTCGTAGATGTCCTGCAAGCGGTTCGAGGCGGTCTCGTCCGGGCCGAAGACGCGGAAGTTGCGCGCCTCCATGTTGGCCCGCATCACGTCGCGCAGGTAGCCCCCCAGTACGCGCGTCGCCTCCGCCGTGGTCGTACCCGGCCCGTCGATCGCAACGCCGTACCGCTCAAAGGACGGCAGCGCCAGCGGCTTGAGCAGGAGCCCGCCGTTCGCGTGCTCGTTCATGCCCATGCGCAGGCGGCCTTTGGGCGCTAAGTCCTGCAGCTCGGGCAAAAGCTGCCCCTGTCCGTCGAACAGCTCCTCCGGTTTGTACGAGCGCATCCATTCTTCCAGAAGGCGCAGATGTTCCGGGTTGTCGCGCACGTGCTCGAGCGGAACTTGATGAGCGCGCCAGGTGCCCTCGATCTGCTTGCCGTCGACCACCTTGGGCCCGGTCCAGCCTTTTGGAGACTCAAAGATGAGCATGGGCCAGCGGGGACGGGCCGTTTCGCCGCCTTCGCGAGCCGCCGCCTGGATCTCGCGGATGCGCCCATACGCCCGGTCGAGCGCGGAGGCCATCTCCCGGTGCATCGTCATGGGTTCATCGCCCGCGACGACGATCGGGTCGTATCCGTACCCGGTGAACAGCGCAATCTGCTCCTCGCGCGGGATGCGCGCCAGCACGGTTGGGTTCGCGATTTTATAGCCGTTCAGGTGCAGGATCGGCAGGACCGCGCCATCGGTCCTGGCGTTCAGGAACTTGTTCGAGTGCCAGCTGGTGGCCGCTGGCCCCGTTTCCGCTTCGCCGTCGCCCACCACGCAGGCCACGATCAGATCGGGGTTGTCGAACGCCGCCCCGTACGCGTGCAGCAGCGCATAGCCGAGCTCGCCGCCCTCGTGGATCGAGCCCGGCGTTTCCGGCGCGGCGTGCGAGGGGATGCCGTAGGGCCAGGAGAACTGCCGAAATAGCCGCCGGATGCCGTCCCGGTCGCGTTCCACGTCGGGGTAGATCTCCGTGTAGGAACCCTCCAGGTACGTGTGTGCCACGAACCCCGGCCCGCCGTGCCCCGGACCCATGATGTAGAGCATGCTCGCGTTGTGCTCGCGGATGATGCGGTTCAGGTGGGTGTACAAGAAATTTTGCCCGGTGGTGGTGCCCCAGTGGCCCAGCAGCCGGGGTTTAACGTCGGCCGCGGCGAGCGGGCGCTCCAGCAGCGGGTTGTCCTGAAGGTAGATCTGTCCGACGGTGAGGTAGTTGGCGGCGCGCCAGTACGCGTGCATCTTGCTGAGCAGGGCGTCATCGAGTTCGGGCATGGGGCTCCTTCGCGGCTCGTGGGCGGCGCGTTCTATGGAAGGATGCCCGGCAGGGAAGCGGGGACCGTCTCGCGGTTGACGAAAGCCCTCGATTGCTGTGTTAAATTTCAAGTGGGCCGGAGAGATGGCAGAGTGGTTGAATGTACCGCCTTGGAAAGGCGGCGTACTCGAAAGGGTACCCAGGGTTCGAATCCCTGTCTCTCCGCCACAGCCTCTTCCAGCACCTTCCAAAGAAGTCCAGAATGTCCTAGAAAAGGCCCGTAAACAGCGGGCCTTTCTCATGTTCGTTGTCCTGTGCCGTCCACAGGGATACAGTCAGAGCCAGCAACTTTTGCGGGTACATCTGCGGGTATTCGGCGAGAGAGATGCGGGTATTTTGTTCGGGAGGGCGTGATGGCGCTCACGGAATTGGAAGTGAGGCGAGCCAGAGAGAAGGACAAGGCGTACAAACTCAGCGCGGGCGCGGGCTTGTACCTATGGGTGACCCCGGTGGGCGGCAAGCTCTGGCGCTGGGATTATCGCTTCGACGGCCAGGGCAGGACGATGGCG
Source organism: uncultured Acidobacteriaceae bacterium (assembly GCA_964247255.1). Classification (GTDB taxonomy): domain Bacteria; phylum Acidobacteriota; class Terriglobia; order Terriglobales; family Acidobacteriaceae; genus EB88. The sequence goes on along the minus strand of CAXTTW010000023.1, from coordinate 3,872 downwards.
CTGGGCCGGTACCCGGAAGTCACGCTGGCGCAGGCTGGGGTAAAGCATCGGGAAGGCCGCAAGCTGCTGGCCGGGGGTGCAGACCCGATGGAGCTTCGCAAAGGCGAGAAGGCTGCGGCCCGCTCCGCCGATACCAGCTCCTTCGCGAGCGTCGCCCGCCTGTGGCGGGAGCACTGGCGGGCAGGCAAGAGCGAGCGTCATGCCGTAACTACCTGGGAGCGGATGCGGGCGAACGTGCTGCCCGTGCTGGGGGCGCGTCCCATCCGGGAGATTAAGGCCCCGGAACTCAGGGACATGGTGAAGGGAATCGAACAGCGCGGCGCGGGTGACATCGCGAAGCGGGCCTTGCAGACGGTGGGCCAGGTGTTCCGCTATGCCTTCATTCATGGCTACGCAGACCGGAACCCGGCGGCCGACTTCAAGCCTTCCGACGTGCTCCGGCCCACGCGCAAGGTCAATTTCGCCCGCGTGGACGGAAAGGAAGCGAGGGCCTTGCTCCGGGCCATCGAAGCGTACCGGGGCGGGCCCGTGACCCGGTTTGCCATGAAGCTGATGGCGCTCACCTTTGTGCGGGCGGGCGAGCTTCTCGGAGCCAGGCGGGAGGAATTCGACGTGGAAGCGGAGCGGTGGACCATTCCAGCCGAGCTCATGAAGATGCGGACCCCGCATATCGTGCCGCTTTCCCGGCAGGCGCTTGACGTGCTGGGGAGCCTGCGGGAGCTTGGGGACGGGACGGGCTACGTCTTCCCCGGTGAGCGGCGCGGCAAGTCCATAAGCAATATGACCATCCTCAAGGGCTTGGAGCGCATGGGGTACAGGGGCCGGATGACCGGACACGGCTTCCGGGGCTTGGCATCGACCCTTCTGCATGAACAGGGGTACGCGCATGAGCATATCGAGCTACAGCTTGCCCACGCGCCCCGCAACGCGGTGAGTGCAGCCTACAACATGCGCTCTACCTCCAGCCCCGCGCCCGCATGATGCAGGAGTGGGCGGACTTCCTGGACCGCGCCCGGCAGAACGTCATCACGATGGCGTCGCGCGACCGAACGGCCTAGATGCCGCAGTCCGCCCGATCGCAAAGCGCATATGCAGAGTAACGAACCCCATCTCAGAAAGTTCACTTCCTGCTGGGTGCCTGCGGGCTCACCTTCGGCACCTTCACGTAGAAAAGCTCAAGAAAAGCCGGAATGTGTCGATAAATTGCATGGAAGGGCATCGCGTCCGATGAGACGGGATGGCTCTATGGAGGCGATCCGTGCTCAGTGTGAAATGCCCGCGCTGCGGGAATCAGCATCACGCGCAGGAGGAGCACACGGGTAAGCTCCTGAAGTGTAGCCAATGCGGCGATGCGGTCCAGATTGGCGCGAAGAAGCTTGCTGCAAGCCTAGCCGTTGGAGCATCGACCGTCATCGACGCGGGATCGGTGAAAACACATAAGAGCGCAATCTGGCCGTGGGCTGCATTCAGTGGCAGACAAGCAAAGAACCGCAAGCTCAAGTTAGTTTCGATCGTACTTTTGCTCGCTGTATCGGGCTACTTCATGCGACCCGCTTCCTCTGAGAAAACCGCGCCAAGACCTGTTCAGGCCGATTATGCTGCGGCACCGGGCTTTATAGGTGACAAGCCCGCTGCATCTTCGGGTACGGCGGCCAGCGATAAAGGCGACATCTTCGATCAGGTTATCGCGGAGGATCAGGCGCAACATCATCACATACGAGGGACAATAAGCAGCACGGATACCCCACGTACCTCGCGGCAAGAGCCCATAAGTTTGATTTCGCACTCCCTCGCGAACGGAACATACCTTCGCTTCGGGGTAGCACCTCAGGACTAGGTAGACTGACTATCGACAACGGCCTGTCTGAAGATGCGATTGTCGTCCTGAATGGACCTTTCGACTTCTCTCGCCAAGTTTATGTCTGCGGCCACCAGCAGTTCACGATCACGGACATCCCGACGGGCGTCTACCAGCTCGCCTTCAGGAGCGGACTTGATTGGAATGGAGGTGGCTTCGCTCGGGCTCACGCCCCCGTTTTACTCGGAAAGGAACTTCACTTTGAAGAAACCGAGACTGATGCGGGGATAGAGTATCAGCGTCGTTCCATCACTCTGCATACAACGCTAGACGGCACAGTACGGGCTGTTCCGCTTTCTGAAGCAAACTTCCTCGCAATCATGAAGCATCAAGGACCGCAGCTCTTCTCGCAGTCTTTCGAGCGTTAAAGTATTCCGCTTAAAGTCGCCTTGGCCTTATGCTACATACTTCGGCGGCACTCATCGTCTCTCCTCCATGACGAGGCCGCTTTGTACGAGCGACGTTGATGTTGAGCGGCGAAACGGCTGCGAGGCTTGGCTTGATGAAGGGCCTGCATTGGTGCCGGTCGCCGCGAAGTCCTTCACCAGCGCGGAGAAGAACGCCGGGCCCGCCGTGCCGTGGTGTGCGCCGCAGGCGGCCTTGAGCGCTTCGGCAAAGACGGGTGCCGACTCATACCCATGCAGGTCTTCAAATATACCCATGCCCGCGCCCGCGTCCGCCGGAATGTTCGCGAGGCGAAGCTCCTGCCCGGCGTTCGCCCGCTTGCCCGCGCCCTGCATGTGCGCTGCGATCGTCGTTTCCCCGCTCGACAGCACCAGCACCTGCCAGCTTGCGGCTTCCCGTGCGCCGCCCGTGCGGTTCGCCCGCGCCTTGCCCTTGCCGTTCGCGAGCATGTAGGCCGCCGCTCCCGCTTCCCTCGGTCGCACTGCGAAAGCTCGTCAAGGATCAGCAGCCCGTCGTTGTGCCGTCCCGCGACGCTCTCAAGTCCGTTCGAGGTCGCGCGCCAGTTGAGGATGACGCGCTCCGGGCAGCCGCGAGCCGAAGCTGCTAGGCGAAGCGCCGTTGTTTTGCCCGAAGAGGAGCCTCCGTGGAAGTGAAAGCCCCCGGACTCCACCCCGGCCCGCGCCAGCATCGGCCCGGCGAACTGGCCGCAGAGGGCGAACACCAGCCGGGAGTTCCCGCAGGCGAGCGCCGCGACCTTCTCCCGCCAGCTTTGGGCGTCACCCTTGCTCCCGCCCGCGTTCCCAAGGCCCGAGCCGTCCTCCAACCGCACCCGCTCGGGGGCTGCCGAGGCGAACACCTGCTCCGGCGTCACGTAGGCGTCCCCGTGCCAGCCCGCTTGCTGCCCAAAGCGCACCCGCTCCTTGACTTGGCTGCTCGCGGCAAGCAGGTAAGTCCTCAGCAACCTGCCGCTCGCGATGCTGAGGCCGCCGGCTGACAACTGCCTCACGGCCTCGTTCGATTCCGCGTGCAGTATTTCCATGGGCAGCACTTCGCGTTGCTCCCGTCCATCCCCGTCGCGCCAATGAAGCAGCAGGCCCCAGCCTTTGCCCTTCGGATCGCGCGACTTGGCTTCGATGCAAAGCCAGTCGCACACCCGCGTCACCTTGCCCGCATCGTCGACCCAGCGCACCCCGTCTATGGCGGAAAGCTCAAAGTATCCGCCGCCGTATTTGAAGACCAAGGGCTTCTTCACCTTCGGCTCCTGCTGCCCCTGATCGTCGGGCAGCCCCCAGCTTTCTGCCATGGCCAGCACTTTTCCCGCTGGCGGAAGGCTTCCGTTCGGCTTATGCTCTTGCGTAGTTCCACTCATCTAGGCAGCTCCTTTCATCAAGGCCCCGTTACCAGCGGGGCTTTGGTTTGTGTGCGGGGGGTCCGCGCCCAGCAGCGCCTCCAGTTCGTCCAGCGTGTTCAGCGCGGCCTCATACACCGCGTCGCCGTCCGCCTCCGCCGAGTGCCTCGGCGTCCATCGCCAAGCCGACGGCCGCGCGCGCTCAGGGCGCATCGCGAGCACCGGCCCGGCTTGCCCCGTACCCGCGTAGCAGCGCAGCTC
>CAXTTW010000022.1:0-13690 GCA_964247255.1 uncultured Acidobacteriaceae bacterium | reverse complement strand
GGCACGTGCGGCGCGATCTATTACTGGCAGAACCTTGGCGGCGACAATGGAGGCGGATGGGGGCCCGACCTTCACATCGCGTACGGCGTGGCTCCCAGCAACGAAATTCAGCTTCAGGACTTCGATGGGGACGGTAAGGCCGACTACATCGTGGTCGCCGCGAACGGCTCGGAGCAGGTGTGGCTGAACAAAACCGGCGAGGGCCTTCCAGGGGGCGATTGGAAGCAGATCTCCGTGGCCGCGGGCGTCGGCTTTTCGGGCGACAAGGTCATCATGGCCGACGTGGACGGGGACGGGCGGGCCGACTACCTTGGTGTCGGCCCGGGCGGCTCGCTGACCGCCTGGCTCAACAACGGCGGGGACGGCCAGGCACCGTTCGGATTTACCGATCTGGGCCTGATCGCCTACGGGGTAGGAGCGCCGGGTTCGCAAGTCCAGTTCGCCAAAATCAACAAAGACCAGTGGGCCGACTACCTGGTCGTGAACCCGAAGACTGGAGCGGTAGACGCGTACCTGAGCCACGGCCCCCAACCGAAGGGAACTCCCTGGAGGTTCGACACGGTGACCGGCATCGCGCTGGGTGTTCCGGAGTTCCAGATCGGGCGTCCCGTCACATTCGGCGACGTAAACGGTGACGGCCTCGCGGATTACATTGTCGAGGGGCTGTACACGTACATCTACATCAACGGCGACCAAACCCCGACAGGTTGGAAGTGGAACAAGACGAAGACGTCTCGCCCGAATGTATTTGCGTCGGCACCGAACGACAGGCCGAACTTCACGGACATGACGGGGGACGGAAAAGCGGACGTCATCTACATCTACGACTCAGGGGCCGCCGACGGTTTCATCAACAACGAGGACTTCTCCTCGAGCACTCTGGACCAATCGAGCAACTGGCCCAATCAGGGCCAGATGGCGACAGGCGTGGGACCAGATGGGAACCATGTGGTGGTGGGCGATCTGGACGGAGATAAAAAGTCGGACTACGTCACACTGTCCGACGACGGCCGATCGTTGACCGAGTATCGCAACCTGAGCGGCGGCGGCAAGTGGACGTGGAGCCCACCAATCAAGATACCGGGAAAGGTGATGTGCAGGGTTCCACATGCCGCCAGCACCGACGCTTCCGCCGGGGACTCCTACGCACACCTGGCCGATATGACTGGCGACGGCAAAGCGGACTTTGTTTGCGTCCACGCCGACGGCTCGGCGCAGGCGTGGGAGTACCACGACGGCACGGAGCCGGCACCCGCCAACGGCTGGAACTACACAGGAGGGTTTGCGGCGGGTTACGTCATCTCCGGATTGCAGTAGCATTTTAGGGGGAGACGAGACCGCCGAAGCCGATAAGGGCGGGGTTCGCGGTGCCGCTGCTCGGTGCAAATGGACCTTAGCCCGAACGGACGTCCGTTCGGGCCGAGATCGTTGATCTTGAAATCATGCCCGCGGACTATGCGGGCCGCCGTAAGCTCCGCTTATGCTTGCTTTCTAAGTATTTGAAAGCGATATGTAAATTTGAGGCATCTCATGCGTCTTTGAATGCTTTCCGTCTATAAGCACTGCGGCTTGACCGGCCGTCCGTTCGGTATCTAACTTTCATTGACAACCTGTTTCACTTCCGCACTTCCAAGTCTTGGGTGGTGGGCGCGGTTCCTGTGTATTGTGAGGGAGCGTTTAGTGCTTTCGATAACGGGCCCCGTACCATCGGGTTCTAACCCGTTCAAACGTCGCTGGCACTCACTAAGAAAGCAGGCTCTTTGAGCGTCCACCTCATCAATCCCAGCGACAACTCCTTCGGTACCGCCGTCATTACGCCGCGTTGGCTGTTCGTGCTCGCCGCCGCGACGCCCAAGGTTGCAGGTGACCCGATCCTGGTCGACGAATCGCTGGAACCGCTCGACCCCGCGACCATCCAGCCCGGCGACATCGTGGGCATCAGCGTCCACACCGGGAACGCCCTGCGCGGCTACGCGGTCGGCCGCATCTGCCACGAGCGCGGGGCGTGGGTGGTTTATGGCGGCATCCATGCGACGCTGTTTCCCGAAGAGGTGCTCGAGCTCGGCGCGGCCCACGCGGTCGTCAAGGGCGACGGCGACATTGCGTGGGGCAAGGTCGTCATGGACTGCCTGGCCGGCAATCCCGGCCGCATCTACGAGGGGGGTCGTATCGAAGGGCGGCAGTTCCTCCCCGCGCGTTGGGATCTGATGAAAACCGACAAGTACATGTGGGCGTCGGTCCAGACCATCCGCGGCTGCCCCAAGCACTGCTCCTTTTGCAGCGTTTGGCGGACGGACGGCCAGGCGCCCCGGCAGCGTTCCTACCAGAGCGTGGTCGAGGAGATCGTCGCGCTACGCCGGCTCGGGTTCCGCTTCATCGCGCTCGCCGATGACAACTTCTACCCCGTGACCCTGACCGACCTGCGGCTCGCCCGCGAGCAGAAAAATCACTCCCGGCTCGCCGAACTGACGGCTGTGCGCGCGGAACGTTTTCAGCTCATGGAAGAGCTCGCGAAACTTCCGCGCGACATGGTCTTCTTCACCCAGATCACGATGGAAGCCGCCGAGGATACGGAGTACCTCGACGCCATGCGCAAGGCCAACATTAAAGGCGCGCTGGTGGGCGTCGAGGCCGTGACCCCGGAAGGCCTGAAAGCCGTCTTCAAAGATTTCAACTACTCCGGCGACGCGCTCGCGAAGCAGCTTCAAACCTTCCGCAAGCACGGCGTCCATGTACTCGGGTCGTTCATCTTCGGCCTGCCGACGGACAAACCGGCGACCTTCGATGCCACCGCCGCGATGGCCTTGCAGGCGGGCGTCACCTTCGCCCAGTTCGTCATGATGACCCCCTTTCCTGGTACGGTCGACTTCGCTCGCTGGGAAAAGGAGCAGGCTGCCGCGCCCGAAACAGTTGATGGCGTCCCGCTCACGCGTTACTGGCTGATTCCGACCGCGACTCGCCCTAAGATGTTCACCCCGCATCCCTCAATGGATTCGGCGGAGATCAGCCGCCGCACTCAAGCCGTTTGGGACCGCTTTTACACCTGGCGCGCGGTTTGGGACCGTTCCGCCTGTACGCCGACCCTGTATGCGCGCGTGGCGTTCATGTTCCTTTCCAAGCTCTACCGGCAGATGTACGCCGGAACCGGCATCTCCACCGATAGCGCCCGCCGGAAGAAGTCCAAGACCACGGCCCGGTGGATGGCCAAGCAGACTAAACGCCTTTTCAAGGCCAAGCCCATGCCTGAGCTGCCCGTGCCCGAGTGGGCGTCTGCTTCCGCCGCGCCTGAATCGTTGATCCAAGTCCAAAGCGGCGAAGGAGCTTTTCACGTCCTGCCCTGACCTGCTTTGCCGGCCGGGCTTGAGCTCGCCGACAGCGAAGGGGTTAAAAGACCATTTTGGTCGTCAACGTCACCCCTTCGATCCATACATGGACCCGCGAGTTGTCGTACTCCCCAGCGAGCAGCCCGCTCTTGCCCACTCTGCGTGAAGCGGGCAACGCCGCTTGGTACGCCGCATCGATGCCGAGCCGTCCTCCGCGCCAGCCCACACCCGCGGCCACAGTGTTTCGCAGCACGGCCGCGGTCAGGGGCGTCAGCGTTGCGCTCGGGACTGGGTCGGTTTGATACGCGTATCCGCCCCGCATCGCCCAGCGCTCGCCCACGGGCCGTTCCACGCCCAGCCGCAAGCCGCCCTGATTGTGCCATCCCAGCGGGACTACATCCTTGATCGCGCTGCTCCCAGCCACAGTGTTGATGACCGCGTTTGTGCCGTCTTTGAGCTTGACGGGCAAATTGTGGAAAGCATCGTGCCACCCCGTCCAGTCCCCTTCCGCTTTGATCCGCACGCGCTTCGCGGCCTCGCAGTCCACGCCCACGGCCGCGGACTGCGGTAAACGCACGTCCACCTCGCCCTGGTAGTGGAACGTCGGATCCACCGCCAGCCCCAGCGCGGCAAACTGCGCCGACGCCGTCCCGGAAACCTCTCCGTGGGTCTGCACTGCCGTCCCGCTCTTCCATGCCAGCCCCAGCCGCACGCGCCGGCTCGGCTCCCATTGCCCTCCGGCGGCGCCGTTCCAGCCGAACCCTTGCGCCTGCAGGTCGACCAGCACCTTTAACCCCTTAAGCTGCGGCTGCTGTTGAAAGATGAACGGCGCTCGCAGGGTGTTCTGGTTGTAGACCAGCCCCAGCGTCGCCCCGGCGGCCCAGTGCTGCCCCAGGGTCCGGGCCACGGTTGCTGAACCGCGCAGCGCCGCCAGCTTTGAGCGGTTTGTCTGCAGGCCGTAGCTGGCACCAGCCGTGCCCGGCGGGTCAGTGTAGAGCCAGCTCACCCGAATCATGTCTTCGGGCGTGAGCGCGAAGGCCGCGCGCCAGGGACTCCGGCGCAAACGGACCCCGAGTGCCCCATAGCCGATCGCGCCGGCATTGCCCCGCAAGCGCCCGTTTGCGTCGACTTTGTTCGCGAAATCCCCGAAACCAAGGGACCCAAGGCCGCTTGTCTCCACCGTAGCCCGGTCCAGACCGGCCAAACCGGCGGGGTTGACCTCCACAGCATCGAGAACGCCACCTGTTCCAGCCACCACCGCGCCCCCGGAGGCGACCGCGCCCGCACTGCCCCCTGCGGCTAAAGCGCCGTTGAGCTGCCCCCATGCGGCCGCGGCCGCGCACAAACTCATTCCGACCCCGAGCCAAAAGCCGCGCATGCCACGCCCCTCGCCGCTGCACAACGGTTATCGGCACTTATGCGTTCTCTTTTCAGCTCCGTTCACGGTACTTCGGTTATGCGATTCCCGTTTTGGGAACAGCGGGCCGCTCAGGCCCGCTTGTTTCGTTACCGCGCCGACTCGCCCGGTGCGAGCTTAAGAACCTGGACCGTCTGCCCAGTGTGCCGTTCCAGCTCTTCCGGCGTTCCCGTCAGCTGCGGCATGGTACCCCAGTGCAGCGGCAGCACTACATCCAGCCCCAGGAACTTCGTCGCGAGCGCCGCCCCGCGCGGATCCATGGTGAAGTTCCCGCCGATTGGCAGCATCCCGAACTTCGGCGCATACAGGTCCCGGATCAGCTGCATATCGCTGAAGACGTTGGTGTCCCCGGCGTGATAAAGCACGGGCCCGCCTTCGACTGTCAGCACGAAGCCCGCCGGCTCACCGCCGTACACAAACCCGTCCCCGTCCTGGATCCCCGACGAGTGCCGGGCCTCGGTCATCGTCACGGTCACGTCTTTGTGGGTCAGGCTTCCCCCGTATCCCAACCCGAGCGTCTTCTTCGCGCCTTTCTTTTCGAACCAGGCCGCCAGCTCATACATCGCCACGACGGGCGCGCCTGTCTTCTGCGCGACCGGAAGGACATCCGCGATGTGGTCGAAATGCCCGTGCGTCGCAAGGATCAGGTCCAGCTTCTCCGGCAGCACGTAATCCTTCGGGTACTTCGGGTTGTGCTCGATGAATGGATCGATCAGCACGGTCGTTCCAGCCGCTGTCCGCACCAGCACTGTCGCATGCCCCAGCCAAGTCACCACCGTTCCCTTTAAGTCAGACATCCTTCCTCCTCGTTTTCTCCGGTCTTGGATGCGCGCCACCCACCGCGAACAGGTACCTTCGTACTCTCGCCGCCTGTGCCGATCCGCGCTACTATCGCCCACAAGCACCCATGCTCGTCTTTTTCGCCCTCGCCCTTGTCGTCCTGCTCGGCTTCTGCGGCCTGGCTGTCGACGTCGGCACGCTTCAGCTCAAGCAGCTACGGATGCAAAACGCGGCCGACGCGGCCGCCCTTGCCGCGATGCTTGGCGCGGTCCCCGGTCCTCAGCAGGACGCCGGCAGGGCAGACGCTTCTCTCAACGGCTTCACCGATGGCGCGAACGGCACGACTGTCACCGTGGACAACCCTCCTAAAACGGGTCTGTACGCAGGCAACTCCGCCGCGTACCTGGCCACGATAGCGCAGACGGTCAACCCTGCCTTCTTTTCCGGCGCGAGAACAGTTACCGCGCAGGCGACCGCCCTGGCTCCTCCGTCCGCCTGCATCTACCTCCTATCCACCACCTATCAGCCAAGCTTCGATGCGAATGGCGAAACCTCCGTGGCCTCCGGTCCGCAGATATCCGCCAACTGCGCCTTCTACATGGGCCGATCCTACCATTTCAATACGGGCAGCTACAGCATGCAGGCGCAGTTTCTGGTCGCGGGAACAGCAGCGCAGAGCGCCTCCAGCGGCGGCGCGCCGACCCCCGCGGCTATCTTCAACTCCCCTATCACCTCCGATCCGCTCAGCTATCTTTCCGCACCCGCGATCGGCCCTTGTGTGTCGTCTCCGCCAAACACGATTGGTCTTTCCGCGCCGGTTACGCTTTATCCAGGAACCTACTGCGGTGGGCTCTCTATCCGCAATACAGGTGGCAACTATGTAACTTTCATGCCGGGCACTTACGTCATTACGGGCGATTTCTTCGTTACGAATAGTTCCCGTATCACCGGCACCGGCGTGACCTTCTATCTCACGCAGGGAGGAAGGTGCGAAATCAGCAACACGCTCTTCCACCTGACCGCGCCCACATCCGGCGCTCTTCAGGGTATCGTCTTCTTTACCGACAGAACCATGCCGACCTCCCCTCAGTACCCGGAGCTCTTAATGAATTCCAACAATCCCGGGTCTACCGTGGACGGCATCTTTTATCTACCGGGGCAGCAAATCTCCGCCAGCAGCACGCTTCTCCAGGGAAACAACTATTTGGCTTTTGTCGCCGATTCCATGTCCGTCCAGAATACCGGCCTCCATCCCAGTCTCAACTTCCCGTTCGCCAATCCACTTCGCCCTACCGGCGGGGGGCTCGTCCAGTAAACGACACTCAACCGATCGCGGCAGCACTCAGCCTCTACTACCACCCTCGAGAAAGCGCATGCTCGTCTTCTTCGCCCTCGCCCTCGTCGTTCTGCTCGGCTTTTGCGGCCTGGCCGTCGATGTCGGCATGCTTCAGCTAAAGCAGCTCCAGATGCAAAACGCCGCGGATGCCGCGGCGTTGGCCGCATCCTACACGCTCGGGAGCGGCGGCATTACGCAAGCCACCTGGGATGCCGCGAAAGCGGATGCAGGCCTTGACGGGTTCACCGACGGGCAGAATGGGGTACTCGGCCCTAAACCCGTGCAGCCGGCAACCGGAACCTATGCGGGCAATGCTCTCGCCGTTCAAGTCACCGTCCAACAAACAGTGAACCCTGTCTTTTTCTCGGGGGTAAGAACCGTCAGCGCACAGTCGGTAGCCCTCGCTCCTTCCTCCACTGCCTGTTCGTACTTCCTGAGCCAATATGCGACGGATTCCTCCATCGTCGATAGCCAGGCTCAGATCTCAGCTGCTTCAGGCACCTGCGACGTGTATCTCGGTGCTCCCTACTCCTTTCAGGAAGCCACCAGCAGCGGCGTCCACTATCTCCTTCCAGGATCAGATGCCGGCACGCTTTCACTAAGTACCGTCACACCAGCAGCCACGACGAACGCGGTGCGGATGGCCGATCCGCTTATTTCTCTCCCGCCCCCACCATTCAGCCCAACATGCACCCACTCGGGCCTATTTTCAGTCAACGTTGCATCAAAGGCGACCCTTCAGCCGGGCACCTACTGCGGCGGCATTGAGGTCAATAGCAGCAGCAATGTCACCTTCAAGCCGGGAACTTACGCGATTGCAGGTAACTTGAAGATCTCCACCTCTACGGTAATAGGCTCCCAGGTCCTCTTCTACATGACGAGCCTTCCAGGCTATCCTGCCGGTACGATCTCGTTAAATGGCACGGCAACACTGTCGGCTCCCTCTCTTCCCGGGCCCCTACAGGGAATCCTGTTCTACTCCGATCGTTCGCTCCCAAGCGGAAAACAGACGAATTCAGTGATGTTGACGGCGACGCAACTGAATGGCTCCGGAGGCACTCTGGACGGGATCACCTACCTTCCCGGGCAAGAGGTCAGTTTTATGCAGTCTTACCTCAAAGGCGTGCAATGCTTCGGGATCGTCGCGGACTGGATCAACCTGGTCCAGGGCCAGGTCACGTTCAGCTCGGACTACTCGGCCCTCGGCGGCAGTCCCTTCAGCCCGACCGGCCGCAGCCTGGTTCAGTAGCGCTCTTCGTCTCTGTTGGTGTTGTCGCAGCCTTTCGCCGGATCGCGGCATCCCTTGTCTGTTGTTTCTTGTTCGGAAGGGTCCTCTGCCTATGCACCTCCCCGCGCTTGCTCTGAAAGCTGCTCTCGCTGCCTCTGTCGCTTTCTCGTTCGGCCTTCCCGTCCCCGCCGAGTCCACCTTCCATGTCAATAAGCACCTCTACAACGAGCAAGCCGACCCCACCCAGGACATCGCAGCCGCGGAGAAGACCGCCTTCCGCGAGCACAAGCGCATCCTGCTCGACTTCGGCGGCAACTGGTGCGGCGATTGCCAGGTGATGGCCTACAACTTCGGGCAAGCCCCGCTCGCGAACCTGCTTGCGAAGCACTACCTGGTCGTCCATGTCGACATCGGCCATATCGACAAGAATCTCGCGATCGCGGACAAGTACGGCGTCCAGATCAGGCATGGCGTTCCGGGTCTGGCTGTCTTGGACGCGCACGGCAGGGTTCTGTACGCGCAGCACGAAAAGGAGTTCGAGCACGCAACCCCGGAGCAGCTTCAGGCTCTGCTGGAGCGGTACAAGGAGTAGGCGGGGAGGCTGAGCTCGGCCGTCGCTATTCCGAAAATTGACAAGCAACCTCGGACGCGGCAGACAAGTGAAGGACCTGCTTCCCCATGAACCGGAGTAAGCAGGCCCTTCCTGTCGCTCAGGATGACCCTCGTTCAGAGTCGCGCCTCAAAAGACAGCCCGGCGACGGGCAGCCGCCAGGGCTCGCTCAGCTACTGCACCCCATGCGCTTGCGCCAAGGCCTGCGCCTTCTCGGTATGCTTGGTGTCGAGCGCCACTCGATGCGCGGCCAGCTTTTTAATCGGAGGCACGGCGCTTCCCGCGGCCTCGGATTTCGCCTTCCCGATGCTTTCCTCGTTGCCCTTGGTCAAGCCCTTGATGTACGACTCGTCGAAGCTCTTACCACTGAGCAGCTTCAGTTTGGCGTACGAGGCCGTGTCGCTCACGGTCATGCTGGTCGTGGATGTCGGGTCGACCTTGGCCGTCTTTTCCGCCGTTTCCGCTTCCTGGCGCAGTTTGGTGTGGTCCTGGATAAGCGTCGTCGCGTAAGCCTTTACGTCGGCGCTGGGGCTTTTCTGAAGCGCTAGCTGCCCGGTCTTGATCTCGTAGTTTGAATCCTGGATGGTGTCCTTCAGGAAGTCCTTGTCGTCCGAGGTAGGGTTGGCCGCCGACTGCGCCTGCCCGATACCCAGCCCGGCAACCAGCAACATAGAAAGAAAGCCCATCCGCCCCGCGCGTGTAAGTGCCATAACAATCCTCCAAGTAAGTTCCAGCGTGGTAGAAGGTGAAAACCCGCGCTCCGTTGCCTGGAAGCGACCTTATAGATACTTTCGCGGCTTCGGCGGGTCTTCTCCGGGCTCCACGGGTTTCTGGTTGATGAGGCCGCTTGGAGCCCCACGCGATCGGCTTTGGAAGCTGTACCCTTGCTCCATGAGCACCGCCGCCCCACCTGCCGCGCCGCCGCCCGATCTTCGCCCCGTCCCCGGCAGCCCTTACCCGGGCGGCCCGACCTACTTTTCCAGGATCCTGCGCGGCGATTTGTTCAAGCTCGACGCGCTCCAGTACATCCAGAAGTGCGCCACTCAATTCGGTGACCTGCTCCACTACAAGGCTGCCGGTTTCCATATTTACCAGGCCAACCACCCCGACCTGGTGCACGACCTTCTGATCACCGACGCGCGCCGCCACCATCGTGGCATCGTGATGCAGAAAGCCCGGTTCATCCTGGGCGACGGTCTCTTGTCGAGCGAGGACCCGTTCCACATGCGGCAAAGGCGGCTCGCCCAGCCGGCATTCCACCGGGACCGCGTCGCCGCGTATGGCCGCGTCATCGGCAGCTACGCGGCCCAGCTCACCGCTCAATGGCAGGAAGGCGCGGTCCGCGACGTGTACGCCGACATGCAAACCCTTTCACTGCGCATCGTCGGCAAGACGCTGTTCGATTCCGAGCTTGAGTCGGTCAACCGGCGCGTGGCCGAGTCGGTCGATGCCTTCATGAGCTTCCTCCCGCTTGCTTTTCTGCCCGCCTCCGAGCTGCTGCTGCGCTACCCCGTTCCCTTGCCCATGCTCACGCGTATCCGCCGGTCGCAGCGCGAGCTCGACGCGATCATTCGCGAGATGATCGAGGACCACCGCGCGGAGGGTCGCGACCGGGGCGACCTCCTGTCCATGCTGCTCGCCGCGCAGGACGAAGAAGAAGGTACCGGCGGCATGTCCGACGAGCAGGTCAAGGCCGAGTGCATCACCGCCCTGCTGGCCGGCAACGAGACCACCGCCAACGGGCTCTCCTTCGCGCTGTGGCTGCTAGCCCAGCACCCTGAAGCGCAAGAGCGCCTGCAGACGGAAGCGACGGCCGCGCTCGGCAGCCGCGAAGCCTCGGCCGCCGACTACCCCCATCTCCCGTTCGCCTACGCCTGCTTCGCCGAGGCGATGCGCCTATACCCACCCGTGTGGACCCTGGCTCGCACCGCGGCTGAAACCTACGATTGGCGCGGGTTCACGATCCCCAAGGGAGCCGTCCTGATGGCGCCGCAGTGGGTCATCCACCGCGACCCGCGCTTTTGGCCGGAGCCGGAACTGTTCCGCCCGCAGCGGTTCCTCGCCGGCTCGCCCGAAAAAGCGGCCCGTCACCGGTTCGCTTACTTTCCGTTCGCCGCCGGCTCGCGCCAGTGCATCGGCGAGGGCCTGGCCTGGATGGAAGGCGTGCTGGTGCTTGCGACCATCGCTCGAGACTGGACGATCGCGCCGCCGCACGGCGAACCGCGAACCCTGGTCCTGGACCCCAAGGTCACGCTGCGTCCCAAGCACGGGGTGCGGCTGCTCACGACGCGGCGGGCGTAAGCGGCTGAATCTTAGAAGATTTCTCGGGAAAGTCATCCTGACCGCCTGCTTGACGTCCGGGTGAAAGCCGGAGCAGTTCCCTCGCTATCTTGCTTCTCAAAGTGACCTTGGATTTGCGCATGGAGTGGACGCTTCTCAGAATGCCGTGCGCTTGCGGCCCTACTCTGGTTTTCGCTTGCTCTTCGCCTTCACGCGGAGTAGGATTCTTGTATGGGCGAACAAACGGCGAACTTACTCTTCCCTATTCTGAACAGCTCCCCGGCTCTCACCGGCATGGCGCGGTTCGCTGCGGATGCGCCCGACGCGGGCGAAGGCCACTTGGTGCACTTTCATGCGCTGCCCGCGAAGACCGCGCTCAACCGCTCCGTTTCCAAGCGCAAGCTGTGGTTCGCCCGCACGCTCAACCCATACCGCGGCTGCGAGTTCGCCTGCCGTTACTGCTACGCCCGGTACACGCACGAGTTCCTGAACTTCCCCGACCCTGCTGCTTTTGAGCGTGAAATCTACATCAAGCAAAACCTGCCCTGGCTGCTGGAACAGGAGCTGCGCTCGCTCGACCCGTCGGAGGAGATCGCGATCGGCACCGCCACCGACCCCTACCAGCCTATCGAGCGCACAGCGCGCGTGACGCGGGGACTGCTGGAGGTATTCGCCCGCCACTCCGGCTTCCGTATCGGCCTGGTGACTAAGTCCGCGCTCATTACCCGCGACCTGGACCTGCTCACCGCGATCGCCGCCCGCAACACCCTGACCCTGCACATTACCGTTACGACGACGGATGTCCGGCTGGCCCGCAAGCTGGAGCCGCGCGCGCCCCGGCCCGATCTGCGCTTCCAGGCGGTCGAGCGCCTACGCTCCGCCGGACTGACAACGGGCGTTCTGTGCTCGCCGCTGCTGCCGGGCATCACGGACAACGGGCCGGCGCTGAACCTGGTCGCGCGCGAGGCCGCCCGGGCCGGCGCGAGCTTCTTCTCCGCTGAGCCGCTGTTCCTGAAATCCTGCTCGCGCGAGACGTTTTTCCGTTTCATCGCGGACGAGTTCCCAGCGCTGGCCCGCAACTATGCCGACCGCTTCCGGGAGGATGCCTTCGCCGGCCCCGCGTATGCCGCGCGCATTCGGGCCATGGTCGCGGAAACGGCGCTCCGCCACGGGCTCGTGCACCGAACGATGGACGCCATCCTGACCCGCGAACCGGAAGGGCAGGCACCCCGGCGCAAGCCGCCCGCGCAAGCTTCGCTGTGGCCGGAGAGCCGCCTCAGCGCGTGATCAGGACTTCGTAAAGATTATCCTTGGCCAGGAAAAACCGCGTATTGCTGAAGGCAGCAAACAGCTTCTCGATGTTGCGGTTGGTGTACACGCGCCGGATCGGAAACTTCTCCGTCTCTTGCATCTCGACTGAGTCGGTGTCGGTGAGGTGGTAGCGGTAGTACTCGGTATTCGGGCCGGCCATTTTCGTATGGAAGATGGCGAGCAAGCGCCCGCCGGGCTGCATGGCCCGATGGAGCTCCTCGATCAGCGGCGCGACCAGCGGCTCCGGAATGTAGTCGAGCGCCGTCCATAACAGAACGACTTCGAACTTGCGCCCGCCGAAGTCCATGTTCTGCGCGAAAAATTGCCCCGTGTTGAAGCCCGGCTGCTCGCCCAGTTCCGAGGGGGGCAGCTCCCAGCCTCCGCGCAGGGCTTCGGCCGCCAGATCCGCCATCCACACGCCATGGCCGGCTTCGGTCAGGTATTTAACATTTGCGGGCGAGGTGGGGCCCACATCAAGGACCCGCAGATTGGGCTCCGCCGCCAGGTGCTTGCGCAGGGCGGCCCAGGCACTCGAATGCCGGGGCACGCGCGGGCCGGTTAAGCGGGTGGGGCGATCGCCTTCTTCGGCGTCACGCTTGCGAAAGAACGAGCGAAGCACTTCGGAACCTCGTGGCGATGCAGAGAGGGTGGTTCTGAGTGCCGCCTCGGGACGCGCAAGCGACAGGTCCCGAGACGGCGGGGCGAAGGAAACCAGGGTCAGCCTGTGCGGAGCGACAGCGTGACTCTTGTTTCACACGAAAACGAAAGCCAAACCTCAGGCAGGCTGCGCCACGATCTGCACCGCGGCCGCGGCGCTGCTTTGTACCAGATCGACCTTGCCCGAAAATCCCGAGTTCTCCTCGATCGACAAACGGGACGCCTGGATGTCACCCACCAGCGTCGCGCCGGAGCGCAGCTCCACCCGGCCCGTGGCCGCGATGTTGCCGTTCAGGACGCCCAGGATAATGACGTCGCGCGCCGCCACGTTCGCGTTGACCTTGGCATTCGCGCCGATGGTTAAACGGCTGCCGGACAGAGTAATCGTGCCTTCCACGAACCCGTCCACGATCAGGTCCTCGCTGCCGCGCACTTCGCCGCGCACCTGCAGGCTTTTGCCGATGCTCGCGCTCGCGCTTACGTTCTCCACTGCCGCCATCCGCGCTTCTCCTCGTTCCCGCCGCTCGGACGGGCTCCACCAATGTACAACAGGCTTCCGCGCAGGGTGGTGACTTTCCGTGCCGAAAGTCACCATATGTGTCGAGGCAAGCAACCCGGCCGTCCGGCTCAGGAGAAGTTCGTGTCGTCCCCGCCGAAGTCCCCGCCGCCATCGGTGAAGTCGTCGCCGTAGCTGGTGTCCTGCGCCCCGGCATCGAAGCCGCCGGGATCGCCGGAGTCGCCGTAATAG
>CAXTTW010000021.1:0-13770 GCA_964247255.1 uncultured Acidobacteriaceae bacterium | reverse complement strand
GACCTGCTCCCCGCCATGGACGAGGGCGGCTTCGTCCTCGACTACGTGATGCCCGCCGGCTCCTCGCTCGGGGAGACCAACCGCGTACTCTCTCACGTGGAGCAGATCCTCCGCGCCACCCCTGAGGTGGACGCGACCTCCCGCCGGACAGGCCTGCAGATGGGTCTGGCCGCCGTCACAGAAGCCAATGCCGGCGACTTTACCGTCCGGCTCCGGGCCAAGCGTTCGCGCGGCATCGACGAGGTTATCGCCGGGGTCCGCGAGCAGATCAAGCGCACCGAGCCCGCGCTCGACATCGAGTTCACCCAGGTTCTCCAGGATATGATCGGCGACCTGTCGAACGCGCCCCAGCCCATCCAGATCAAGCTCTTCACCCAGGATCCCGCGCTGCTGGCGAGCATCGGCCCGCGCGTCGCGGACGCGATCGGCAAAGTGCCCGGCGTCGTCGATGTTCAGAACGGGGTCGAAAACACCATCTCCGGCCCGGCGACGAACTTCCAGATCAACTCCGCCGTCGCCGCCCGCCTCGGGTTCACGTCCATGGAGGTCGCCGAGGATGCGACCACCCTGCTCGACGGCGTCGCCGCGACCACGCCGCTGATTGCGAACGGCCGCCCCTACACCGTTCGCGTCCGTCTGGGCCCGGAGACCCGCGCCTCGCTCGACGCGATGGAAAACACGGTCTTCAACTCGCAGACGGGCAAACTGGCCACGCTCGGGTCGCTCGCGACCATCACCAGCCTGCCTCCGCAAAACGAGATTCGCCGCGAGAACCTGCAAGGCCTGGTGACCGTGACCGGACGGCTGGAGGGCTCGGATCTGGGCACCGCCATCGCCCGCGTGCAGCGTACCGTGGCCGCTCTCCACCTGCCTCCGCAGGTGCGGGTCGAGTACGGCGGAACCTACCAGGAGCAGCAGAAATCCTTCGCCGACCTGCTCCGAGTCCTTGTTCTTTCCCTAGCTTTGGTATTCGGCGTGTTGCTGGTCGAGTTCCGCTCCTTCTCCGCCCCCGCCGCCGTGCTCACCTCGTCCGTGCTCTCGGTGGCCGGGGTGGTTGCGGCGCTGTTCCTCACCGGGACCGACTTCAACGTGTCCAGCTTCATGGGCCTGATCATGGTCATCGGCATCGTCGCGAAAAATGGCATCCTGCTGCTGGACGCGGACGAGCGCTTCCGTTTGACCGGAATGGGCGCGCGCGAGGCGATGGTGGAGGCGGCGCGAAGGCGTCTGCGGCCCATCCTGATGACCGCTTCCGCCGCCGTCTGCGGCATGCTGCCGCTGGCTTTCGCGCTCGGCGCGGGGTCGGAGATGCTGCAGCCGCTGGCTATCGCGGTGATCGGCGGGCTGCTGGTCTCGCTGGTGCTGAGCCTGCTGGTCACGCCGGTGGTGTACTACCTGCTGACGCGCGGGCGGCACGATGAATCCATGCTGCCTGAGACGCAGCACCTGTGATAGCGTTTCGAGGTGTGGGTAAGCGTCGCCGTCTCTACAAGGACACGGACTATGAAACCGCGTGCAGGTGTGCCGGAGGCGACGCGATCCTGCGCGAGGAAGTTTGGATCGACGAGCGAGGCGACATCGTTCGATACAATCTCGCTCTTCTCATCCCGCACCTGTTGCCGCGGATAATGGTCGCGTTCTCAGCTACGACAACGCGCATGGAACGCATGAGCGTCACTTCATGGGCGACGTGGCGGAAGTCGACTTCGAAAACTTCGAGGACACTTCGGAGCGGTTCTACCGTGAAGCGGAAAAGTTGAGGAGGAGTTATGAAAACTAAGCTGATGTGTGATGGGTTTGAGGGCCATGTCCAGCGTTCGCTCGACCGCAGCGCTCGCCGCGCAAAGGGCGAGCGGCTGCAAGCAGAGAAGATCATTAACTTCGCCGACCCGCTTCACCTTTTCGAGTGCATGACAGTCCAGAGGGTCCGGCTGTATCAGACCGCAGGCAAAAACCGCTGAGCATCTCCGGTTTAGCCGAAGAGCTCGGGCGCAATCGCGGTTCGGTCACGCGCGACGTGAATAAGCTGAAGAGCCTGGGCCTACTGCGCCTCCGTGAGCAAAGCAACCCAGGCCATGGCGTGGTACAGATTGTCGAGCCATCGCGCGAAAACTTGAGCTGCGCGCGACGATCTAATCCGGCGCGAGCGGCTACTTGCCGACCACGATTACCTCGAACGACCCCGGCAGCACCGGCGGACGCCCCCGCGGGTTCTCCGCCGTCGGCGCGGGCTTGGGCCCGAACTGCGCGGTTACCGTGTAGGCCCGGCCCGTGCTTTCGTCGAGCGCCATCGTGCGCGCCCCCGGCGCGGTCGCGACCACTTGCGCAGTCTTGGGTGCGGCCCCGCTTACGTCCACGAACGTCATGTCGCCCGACTGACCGTCTGAGGCAATCGCCATGCCGGTCTTTGCGTCGTAGCGATCCGCGTCCGGCCCGTCGCCGATCTTGCCCGGGGCGATCTGCTTGCCCGTATTCGCGTCCGTGATGGCCATTACCTTCTCGTCGCATACCGAGAACAGCCGACGCCCCTTCACGTCCATCGCCAGCCCCGAGGGCGACTCACACCCGGCGAGCGGCCAGGCCGCGGCCAGCGTTTTTGCCTTCGCGTCCAGCTTCACGAGCTGGTTCTTGTCCTCGATGTTGACGAACACCATTCCCGACCCATCCGCCACGCCGAACTCCGGCTTGCCCGGCAGTTTAATCGTCGCCACCACGGTCCGGCTCGCCGCGTCGAGCACCGTCGCGTCGTTGCTGCGCCCGTTGAAGGCCCACACTGTCTTGGTGAAGGGCTCGTAGAGAATGCCGTCCGGGTTGGTTCCGGCGGGTACCGAGGCGATCTTGGCTAGGGTGTGCCGGTCGAAAATCACGATCGCGTTCGCCTTGCCGTCGCTGATGTAGCCGAACTTGCCGTCCGGGTCGAGCGCCACGCCGTGTGTTCCGCCGAGGCCGGTGATCGCGCCGACCTTCTTGCCCGTGCCCGTGTTCACCACATCGACCGTGCTATTGTGCGCGATGTATAGGAGCTTCGCCGCCGAATCGGTCTCGATGTAGTCCCACCCGCCTTCGCCGCCGATCGTCCAGCGGTCCAGCACGCGATACCCCTGCGCCTGCGCGCCCGCAAAGCCCAGAATCGCCACCAACGCCGCGCCAAGAACTGCCCGCATCCTCGCCTCCTTCTATCCTGGACAAAAGCATCGCAGCCCCGCATGAATCTGGGCTGAAGACAAACAGAAAAGCCCCGGCCGCGACCGGGGCTTTTCTATAGCTGAAGCGAACTACGCCGTGCGCCCGCGCGTGATGAGCCGCAGCAGGAAGGTGAAGATCACCGCCCCGATCACCGCGACGATGATGGTGTAGATAAGCCCGCCCGAGCCGGCAAAGCCCAAAGTCGACATGACAAAGCCGCCGACCAGCGCGCCGATGATCCCAATGACGATGTCCATGATCGCACCATAGCCGCCGCCGCCCATGATCTTGCCCGTCAACCAGCCCGCGATCAGACCGACGATGATCCAGAAAATAAATCCGTGACCCATAACGCTTCCCTCTTCTCTCAAGCGTTTTAATGAACGCACCCCATGGGAGTCCTTCCATGCGGTCAAAAGTTGCTCTGTCCCAAGGTAACTTTCAGTAACGTGGACAGCGGTTACGAAGCGACGGCCGCCTGTTCGACCATGAGTTCGTCCAGCAGCAGCCGGATCTCCAGGATCATCTCGACCGGCTCGGCCGCCGTGAGCGGAAAACGCAGCACCCCCTGGGGAGTGAACTGCGCGCCCTTCTTTTGGTTCCGCGCCACCAGCCGCATCAGCCGGTTCGGGTCCACGGCGGCCTTGGGCGCGAACCGCATCTGGACTTCTCCCTTTTTCCTGTCCACCTGTGAGACACCCATGCGCTCGCACTCCGCCCGCAGCGCCGCCGCCTCCAGCAAGTGCTTGACATTCTCCGGCAGCGGTCCGTAGCGGTCTTCGAGCTCCTTTTGCACGTCCTGGACCGCCGCCTCGCTCGCCGCCCCGGCGATGCGCTTGTACACCCGCAGCCGTTGGTTTTCCTCGGGGATGTAGCTTTCGTCGATGCGCAGCGTGATCCCCAGGTTGAGCTGCGTCGTGATCTGGGCTTCCTGGTGCTCGCCCTTGATCTTCGCGACCGCCTCCTCCAGCATGCCCGTGTACATCTCAAACCCGACCGCCTCGATGTGCCCGCTCTGCTCGCCGCCCAGCATGTTCCCTGCCCCGCGCAGTTCTAAATCCAAAGCAGCGATCTTGAAGCCCGCGCCGAGGTCGGAAAATTCCTTCAACGCGGCAAGCCGCCGTCGCGCGATATCGGTCAGCTCCTGCTCCGGCGGGATGAGCAGGTAGGCATACGACCGCCGGTTGGACCGGCCCACGCGGCCGCGCAGCTGGTAGAGCTCCGACAACCCATGGCGGTCGGCGCGGTTGATGATGATGGTGTTCGCGAGCGGGATGTCGATGCCGTTCTCGATGATCGTCGTCGCGACCAGCACGTCGTACTCGTGGTTCATGAAGGCCAGGATGACGCGCTCCAGCTCCGCCTCGCCCATCTGCCCGTGGCCCACGATGACCCGCGCCGCGGGAACGAGCTCGCGTATTTTCGCCGCGATCTCGTAGATCGACTCAACCCGGTTGTAGACGAAATAGGTTTGGCCGCCGCGCTCCAGCTCCATCTCCACCGCCGAGCGCAAGAGCTTCTCGTCGAACTTCGCCACTACCGTCTGGATCGCCATGCGGTCCTTGGGCGGGGTCTCGATTACGCTCATATCGCGCAGGCCGATCAGGGACATGTGCAGGGTCCGCGGAATGGGCGTCGCCGACATCGTCAGCACGTCGATCTGCGCGCGAATCTGCTTGAGCCGCTCCTTGTGCTTGACGCCGAAGCGCTGCTCCTCATCCACGATCAACAGCCCGATATCCTGAAACTTAATGTCCTGCGCCAGCACCCGGTGGGTGCCGATAAGGATGTCGACCCGGCCCGCCTCCGTGTCCTCGAGGATTTTCTTCTGCTCTTTCGGAGTCCGGAAGCGCGAGATCATCTCGATGTGGATCGGGAACTGCCGGAACCTCTTTTTGAAGCTTTCGTAGTGCTGAAAGGCCAGCACGGTCGTAGGGGTAAGCACGGCGACCTGCTTGCCGTCCTGCACGGCCTTGAACGCGGCGCGCATGGCCACTTCCGTCTTGCCGTAGCCCACGTCGCCGCACAGCAGACGGTCCATCGGCAGCTCGGATTCCATGTCGGCCTTGATATCGCGGATCGCGTTCAGCTGGTCGTCGGTCTCGGTGAAGTCGAAGGCGTCCTCGAACTCGCGCTGGAACTCATTGTCGGGGGCGAAAGCATGGCCGCGCGCCGCCTTACGCTGCGCGTAGAGCTTCAAGAGCTCGTCGCTCATGTCCTCCATGGCCTTCTTGACGCGCGCCTTGGTCTTGGCCCACTGCTGGGAGCCGAGCCGGTTGAGCACCGGGGCCGGGCCGCCCTCGCTCGATCGGTACTTCTGGATCAGGTCGAGCCGGGTGAGCGGGACGTAAAGCCGCGCCGCGTCGTGGAACTCGAGGATCATGAACTCGACATTCACCCCGTCCTGCACGATTTCCCGCAGCCCCATGTAGCGGGCGATGCCGTGCTCCACGTGGACAACGTAGTCGTTGACGGTCAGGTCGCGGAAGTCCGAAACGAACGCCGAGGTCTTGGACTTCTTCACCGCCGGCCGGGCTTGCACGTCGGCGTCGTCCGAAACGTCGTTTACCCCGATGATGACCAAATTTGCATCGGTCAGCGCGACACCGTTCGCCAGAGCCGCCCGCACCAGCACGGGGGCCATCCGCTCTCCGGGCCTTTGCGTGCGCTCGTTTGCGCCCATCTCAGTCGTGGCCTGCTCGGTCCGCCAGCCGATCCGGTACGCGATCTCGTACTCGCGCAGGAGGTCGGCCATGCGCTCCAGCTCGCCCTGGTTCGCGGACGCGATGACCACGCGCTGCTTGCTCTCGACGAGGCTGCGGATCCCGTCCGTCAGCGCGACCGCGTTGCCGTGGAAGCGCGTGGTCGGCCGCGTCTCGAACGGGATTTCGCCCAGCGCCGTGTCGTCCTCCAGCACGTCCACGATGCCGAGCTGGTCCAGGTCGAGGCCGGGCTGGTTCGAGATGAGCGCCAACATCAACTCCGGCTCCCGGTACAGGTCCTCGGGCTTCATGAGCGAGCCGATGCCCGACCGCTCATGCCGCTGCTGGAGCTTGTTCCACCAGCGGTCTAAATGGTTCCGAACCATCCCTGGTTCCTCAACGAAGACCACCGCGCGTTTCCACATCGCGAGCAGCGAGGAGTCCGCGCCGGCGACCCCCGCGAAAAACTCCCATCCGGGAAAGACCGTCACGCCGGCGACAGCCGAACGGTCGACGGCATCCGCATCGTCCAATCCGGAGCCCGAGAGCCGCGCATGCACCGCCGCCAGCAGCCGCTCCGAGACCGGCGTCTCGGTAAGCGGCAGCAGGGTCGCGACATCGAGCGGTTGCAGCGAACGCTGCGTTTCCGGGTCGAACCGCCGCAGCGACTCCACCTCATCCCCGAAGAACTCAATGCGCACGGGCCGCTCGGCTTCCGGCGAGTACACATCCAGAATGCCCCCGCGCCGCGTGAACTGCCCCGGCATCTCCACCAGGTCCACCGCGTCGTAGCCCACGCTCGCCAGGTGCGTCGTCAACTCGGCCAGGTCGAGCTCCTGCCCCCGCCGGATGGTCCGCGCCAGGTCCGCGTAGTACTCCGCCCGAAACAGCTTCTGCGCCGCCGCCTCGACCGGCGCGATCACGATCAAAGCCGCATCGGTCGCGATCTTCCACAACGCCGCCGCGCGTGTTTCCTGTACTTCGGCGTGCGGCGACAGGTGCTCAAACGGCAGCACATCCGGCGCGGGCAGCTTGACCACCCGTTCCGGCGCGATCGCCCCGGTCAGCTCGCACGTCGCGCGCACCGCCGTGTACAGCGCGTCCGCTGCCTTGTTGTCCGCGACCAGCACGATCGCCGGCTGCTTCGCCGCACGCGCGAACAACGGCAGGTACAAGGCCCGCGCCGTCGCAGTCAACCCGGAAACGCGCCTGCGCCCGCGCCCCAGCGCAAGGTGCCGGGCCGCCTGCTCGAAGGCTTGCGACCGCTCCAGTTCCGCCATCAACTCGCGGACAAAAGGGAGAATCATTCTTTCCCGAGTCTAGCAAGAGCGGCCGACCGCCGGTCCTCATCCAAGCTCCACAATGCCCCGAGAGGATTTCCCCCTGTCAAGGAGCACGCTATCGACAAGGGAAACACTACCCAAGCCAATCACACCTCCGTATGATGGAGGTAGCCGGGATCGGATTGAGGGACCATGATCGATGTAAAAAGCGCTGTGCGCGCTGCAACAACGTTTGTCGGAGATCTCTTTCCAGAGGCAAGGGACATTCGCTTAGAGGAGGTTGTGCCATCTTCAAACGAATGGTCTGTGGTCGTTTCGTTCAAGCCCAGCGAATCGCCTACCTTAGCAGAGGTTATGGGTAGCGGCACACGGTTGTTCAAGGAGATTCTTGTGGATTCCGAAAACGCCAAGCCTCTGTCGCTGAAGATTTGGAAAATGTAATGGTGTATGCGGAAGTGCTGATCGAGAAGTTCAGGAGACGCGGCCTGGTCTTCGACTCCAATCTTCTTCTGCTCTATCTCGTAGGCCTGCATGATAGAAGTTTGATCGGCGATGGCAAGTACAACAATCTCTCGAAGTACACCTCCGAGGATTTCAACATACTCGTGCGCTTTCGAGGGCTGTTCTCCCGGGCGGTGACGACGCCGCATGTTCTTACCGAGTTGAGTAACTTGGCAAATGACTTTCCGCAGGCCATCAAGATCAAGTGTTTCGCCTCTTTCCAAAAGACCTTTGCCCAACTCAATGAGATCTCCGTATCCAGCCTCCAAGCATCTCGGAGGCTGGAGTTCAACTTCTTGGGCCTGACGGATTGCGTCCTCGCTGAGCTCACGCCGGACTTCCTGATGGTCAGCGATGATGCCCGCTTGGTCAACAAGCTTGGTTTGTCGGGCCCGCAATGCTTGAATTTTAATCATCTTCGCGGATACCTACTCGTTCGCTGATCTTGCGACCGCCATCCATTGCCTCGGGGACTCTATTGCTAGACTCAGCTATGGCCGCTAATGAGTTGCCCCCCGCTCTGCTCTCCAAGTACGAGCCCGTCATCGGCCTCGAGGTCCATGTCCAGCTGCTGACCCGCACCAAGGCCTTCTGCGGCTGCGCGAATCTCTTCGGCGCGCCGCCGAACACGCTGGTTTGCCCGGTCTGCCTGGGCCTGCCCGGCGCCTTGCCCGTGCTCAACGCCCGCGCGGTCGAGTTTGCCACCCTCGCCGCCATGGCCGTCAACGCGGAAGTTCGGGAAACGAGCGTCTTCGCGCGCAAGAACTACTTCTACCCCGATCTGCCCAAGGGCTATCAGATCTCGCAATTCGACAAGCCCCTGGCCGAGCACGGCTTCCTCGACCTGGAAAGCGGCAAGCGCGTCGGCATCACGCGCCTCCACATGGAGGAGGACGCGGGCAAGAGCATCCACGACGGCCTCGCCGACTCCGCCCGCTACACCTCGGTCGACCTGAACCGCTGCGGCACGCCCTTGATCGAGATCGTTTCGGAGCCGGACCTGCGCTCGCCCGAAGAGGCCTACGAATACCTGACGAAGCTGAAGGAGATCCTGCTCTACACCGGCGTCTCCGACTGCAATATGGAGGAAGGCTCCCTCCGCTGTGACGCCAACGTGAGCGTGCGCCCGCGCGGGCAAGCCGAGTTCGGGACCAAAGCCGAGGTCAAAAACGTCAACAGTTTCCGGTTCATTCGGGCCGCCATCGCCTACGAGGTCGAGCGCCAGGTGGAGCTCGTCGAGGCAGGCGAGCGGGTGACCCAGGAGTCCCGGCTGTGGAACGCCGCCGAGGGCCGCACCTACTCCATGCGCTCCAAGGAGCAGGCCCACGACTACCGTTACTTCCCCGAGCCGGACCTGCCCGCGCTGGTGGTGAACGCCGCAATGCAGGACGCGATCCGCGCCAAGCTCCCCGAGCTGCCCGAGGCCCGCCGCGCCCGCATGATCGCCGAGTACGGCATCACCCCCCAGGACGCCGCGACCTTTACCGCGACCCGCGCGTTCGCCGACTCGTTCGAGCAGGCCGCGCGCGCGGCGAAGAATCCCCGGCGGGTCGCCGCGCTGGTAGGCTCCGAGCTGACTTCGCGTTTAAAGGCCCGCGGCCTGGAACTCGAGCAGTCCCCAATCACCATGGCCGGTATCGCCTTCGCCGCCGACCTGGCCGAAGACGGCAAGCTCTCGAGCAAGCAGCTCAAGCAGCTGTTCGACGCCGCCTTCGAGACGAACGAGGACTTCCCCGCTGTCTACGAGCGCGAGAAACCCGAGCAGATCTCCGACACCTCCGCCATCGAGCGCATGATCGACGAAGCCATCGCCGCCAACCCCAAACAGGTGGAACAGTACCGGGCCGGCAAAAAGACCGTGGCTGCCTTCTTCGTCGGACAGGTGATGCGCGCGAGCAAGGGCCAGGCCAACCCAACGCTGCTAAACGAGCTTGTCGGGCGCAAGCTCGACGCCTGAGCGGGGGCAAACCCCGGGATCGCGGGGTCATCCTGAGCGGCTGTGTGAAAAGTTCCTCACACAAAAGCCTGCCCGGAAAGAGGGGTCATCCTGAGCAGCGCAAGCGACGAAGGATCTGCTTTTCGACGCGCAAGGGAAGCAAAAGCCGATCCTTCGCTTCGCTCAGGATGATCCATCTTCATGTTGTCCTTGACTTCTCAAACACCCTCTGAGGGGCGCAACCGGAGTCCCCGACGGGCGCATTGCGCTCGTTGGGGTGGGCGCAGCGACCAAGAACCTGCTTTTCGCGGTTGCTCGAAGCCGAAGCAGGTCCTTTGGCGCAAGCGCTGCCGCTCCGCTCAGGCTGGCAACCTTCCCTCGTGTTCGACATCGCACACGCAACCACGAGCAGAGCGGCGGCGCATGCGACGGTCGTCAACGCCTGTTCGCGATACTGTTCTTCGCCGCACAGACGTATGTTCGATCCGCGCCCTAACTTAGGAGAGCGTGGTGGGCGGTCAGTTTCTCCTGTAACCCGTCCAGGCGTATCAGGGCCATTCCGATGCCCCGTGACGGAAAAACATGCAAAGTCGCCAGCTCGATCGGGGCCCGAACGGGAACCCGAGCAATCGTATCCTCACAAATGCTCCAAAGGAAACCCTGGATAAGCTGACGCCTCACCTGGTCTGGTGCGACCTGCCCCGCGGCACTTTTCTCATTGAGTCCAATCACAACGCCCGCTGGCTATATTTTCTCGAGAACGGCATGGCCTCGGTCAGCAATTCCGACCTTTCCGGCACCCCGGTCGAGGTCGGCATCATCGGCCGCGAAGGCATCGTCGGCGTCCATATGCTGCTCGGCCAGCGGCAAACGCAGAACTCGACACAGATGCAGGTCGGCGGCGACGGCTATCGCATCGCGGCGGACGTGCTCAATCAACAGTTCCTCCTTGAAGACCAGCCCTTTGCGCGGCTCGTGCACACTTTTCTCTACGCCCAGTTGGAGCAGACTACTCAGCTGGTCCTCTGCAACCGGCTCCACGAGCTGGAAGCGCGGCTGGCGCGCTGGCTTCTGATGACCTCCGACATCACCGGTTCGCGCACGCTCAACCTGACCCAGGAGTTCCTGGCCGAGATGCTGGGCGTCGGACGCCCTTCGGTTACCATTTCCGCCGGTATCCTGCAGCGGTCCGGGGCGATTTCCTACAGCCGCGGGCTGGTCGAGTTAGTGGACCTCGCCCTGCTTCAGAATGCCTCCTGCGAATGCTACCGGGTCATTCGCGACCTGAATAAGCGAGCTTATCCGAAAGTTATTTCGGCCGATCATTGAGCAACAAACATCTGCAGTACCGAAGTTGCTCCACTCTGGGATTGAGGAGACGAGGAACCCATTCAGCGAGCTGGCGAAACGTTTACCGACTACCCTGCATATCCTCTCAGGGAGCGGTTATGACACACAGTCTCGCCGTTGTTCTCGACACCGACCTGTTCTTAACTCGCGGCCTGGTTCTGCAAAAGACCGGCACCGGCGTCCACGCTTGCCTGCTCGATCCTGCCCTGGAGCTGCTCCAGACCGACTCCTTCGACATCGTGGTGCTTGCCGAACCCTGCCGCCGGAAGCGTCGATCCGCATCTGCCGCATCGTCGAGCTGTTTCGGCCGGAAACCCGCGTCATCCTCATCGGAGAAACCGCTTCCAGCGCCTGCCTGCTCCCGGCACGCCCACCATGCTCCTCCCACGCCTGTCGTTGCAATTGCTCCAGGCGCCCCTCGGGAGCCGCGCACGCTGTCCGCGGTCATCCCGTACACGATGGTTTAAGTATCGAAACCGGAGTGATTCTAAGGGGTCTGCAAAGTGAGTTTCGGGTCATCCTGAGCACAGCGAAGGAGCTACTCTTCTGCGGCCAGCTCTAAGAGCAATTCCTTGCTCGCTTCGCTCGTCAGGAGGATCCTTGTTGGCAGTTCCTAAGCGCCCAACGCAAGCCTGCGGTGGAATACCCCGAGCATCATGCCCTTCAGCAGCAGCTCCAGCTCCGGGTCGTAGCGGTAACCTTCGTCGCGTAAAAACGCGTGCGCCCCGTTCACCTCGACCCACTGATAGTTAGCACCTACCTCATCCAAACGGGCCAGGATTTTCCTCCGGCCTTCGAGCGGCACATGCGGGTCCTGCCTGCCCCATACGTGCAGCAGCTCGCCCCGGATCTCCCCGGCGCGCGCGAGCGAGTCATCCCGCTTGCCCTTGCCGAGCGAGCTGGTATGGATGTCAGTCGCATAGAAACAGACGGCCGCCAGCACCGCGGGGTTCATCGCCGCGCGAAACGCCAGGTGCCCGCCCAGGCAGATGCCCACCGCGCCCAGCCTGCCGCTGCACTCGGGCATGGCGGCCATGTGCCTCAGCAGCGAGCGCGCGTCGTCGTCGTAGGCGGCCAGCTCCTTCTCGTACTTGTCGAAGTTGCCCCGGTCCGACCCGGCCTGGTCGTAGGCCAGCACCGTTCCGGCGGCTTCGAGCTCGTGGTACACCTCCGGCACCGCGACCAGGTAGCCGTGGCCGGCGAGGAAGCTCGCGAAGCGCCGGATCGGGCCCGTCATCTGGAAGATCTCCGAGTACAGGACGATTCCCGGCCGGCGCCCTTCGGCAGCGGGACGAAAAAAATATGTCCGCATCGGCCCGTTCGCCGTGGAGACGTCTTGAGTGAAGTCTTCAAGAATCATGCCTGCTCCCCTCCGCCCATCCCAGTTCTCCTGATGCCGTGTAGCGCCGAGTGTATCTCTGTTGCGGCAAGCCGGTGGCTTTTCCCGCCGGAAAAGCCACGTTTACAGCGGCTTGGCCCGCCGCACCTTCAGGAAAACTGCTGCATCGCGCGCCGGCCGATATCGCGCCGGTACTGCATCCCGCTGAAGTGGATACGCTCCATACCCGCGTAGGCTCGCGCCAACGCCTCCTCCAGTGACGGGGCCGCCGCGCACACGCTCAGCACGCGCCCGCCCGCGGTCCGGTACTCCCCATCGCGCAGCACGGTTCCGGCGTGAAACACCTCGACTCGCTCCGGCACGTCCGCGAGGCCCTCGATGCGGTCGCCCGCGCGCGGCTTGCCCGGGTAGCCGGAGGCTGCCGCCACCACGCAGGCCGAGGCTCCCGGCCGCCAGCGCATCTCCGTCTCGCTCAGGCGGCCCTCGACGCATGCCTCCAGCGCCTCGAACAGGTCGGAGTCCAGGCGCATCATCAGCGACTGCGTTTCCGGATCGCCGAACCGCGTGTTGTACTCGAGTACCACCGGCCCGCGCGCCGTCATCATCAGCCCAAGAAACAGAACCCCCACGAACGGCGCTCCCTCGGCCGCCATCCCGTCGATCGTCGGCTGCGCGATGTGCTTCACGACCCACTCGCGCATGCCCGGCGCGAGCATGGTGTCGGTCGAATACACGCCCATGCCGCCCGTGTTCGGGCCCGTGTCGCCTTCGCCGATGCGCTTGTGGTCCTCGGCCGGGGGCATCGCAACCGCGTGCCTGCCGTCGCTCAGCACCAGCAGCGAAAGCTCCTCCCCTTCGAGAAACTCCTCAAGAATCACGCCGGCCGCGCGCGCCTCCAGCAGCGCCCCGCTGAACAGGCCGGCAGCTGCTTGTTCCGCCTCCTCGTGGCTAGCGCACAGCACCACGCCCTTGCCCGCGTGCAATCCGTCCGCCTTGACCACCACCGGCTTGCCCGCGAACAGGGCCAGGGCTTCCCGCGCTTCCGCGATGGACGCGCACACCGCGTACTCCGCCGTCGGGATCGCGTGCCGCTGCATGAAGCGCTTGGCGAAAGCCTTGCTCCACTCCAGCTCCGCCGCCGCCCGGGTCGGCCCGAACACCCGCAAACCCCGGGCCTGGAGCGCGTCCACCAGCCCCATCGCCAAAGGCACCTCCGGCCCAATGACGGTGAGCGAGGCATCCTCCTCGACCGCGACCCGCACCAGGGCGTCGAGGTCGCCGGCATCGACCGGCACGCAGCGTGCGATCCTCGCGATGCCCCCGTTGCCCGGCGCGCACGCGATCTCCCGTATGCGCGGGGAGCGCCCGAGCGCCCAGCACAGCGCATGTTCGCGCCCGCCGCCGCCGATGACCAGAACTTTCTCATTCATTCCACTCCAAACTACCGCATCGGCGGCCGGGCGCGCCGCTTCT
>CAXTTW010000020.1:1997-14104 GCA_964247255.1 uncultured Acidobacteriaceae bacterium | reverse complement strand
GTTCAGGATGGGGAACTCTTCGCCTGCCATCTTGCGTTCCTCAACCGCGCCGTGCCCGCCGCTTGCCATATATTCCCAGCATAAAGCGCAATACCGGCTTCCCGCCTGCTCCGGGGCTCGCCGGCGCACATCCGTTTCACCCCGGCAGCGGCTCCTCCCGGCCCTCCGTGCCCGACATGGGGTCGCGCGGCCGTTCCACGTCTTCCACTGGGGTGCGCCATGTCAGTTCCACCCGTACCACCAAAGCGGCATTACGTTTGTCATCTGCACACGATGCCATGAAGTGCCGATATTCACCTGGACAGCGAGGCCGCCGCGCGATTGGCGGCACGAGTCTAGCCGCGATCCCGCTTCCGCCGCTTTACAAGAGCGTGGTGCGCGCGGACCGGCTTCTCGCGGCGAGAAGGCTTTCTCGTCGGACTTATCGGCGATTGATGGGAGCAAGTCACCTTTGGAGTGGAAGGGTACGAAGTGGATCTTGACGAGGAAATACGAGAGTTCCTGATCGAATGCAACGAGAACTTGGCGAATCTCGATCGGGAAGTCGTGCTCCTTGAGCAGCGCCCGAAGGACGCGAAGCTCATTGCGAGCGTATTTCGTACATTCCATACGATCAAGGGCACCTGCGGGTTTTTCGGGTTCACCATCCTTGGCGCGGTCACACATATCGCGGAAAACATACTTGATCAGGTGCGAAGCAACCAGCGCGAACTGACGCCGGAGCTGACCTCGCTCATACTTCAGACGGTTGACGCGATCAAGGCGCTCCTTGCGGAAATCGAGACTGAAGGCGGCGAAGGAAAGAACGAGTACCAGGATTTACGAGCACGACTCACAGAAGCATTTCAATACGCGGACGGCACTCCGCAGCATGAGGTGCCCGCGGGCGATTCACCTGATGCTCTGACAAGCGATGAGACTGCGGTTGAGCAGGATGCTTTACCCGCACTGAAGCCTGCCACAGAAAAAGCGCAGGCAGTTTTCGCATCTCCCGCGCCCTCGGTCCCCGTGGCGAAGGAAGAGTCGGATCCAAAGGACGCAGTCGAGACTGTAACCGCTGAATCGGCCGGCTCTCAAAAGAATTCAGTCGTGCTCGACTCGACCATTCGCGTCGATGTGGGACTCCTGGACAAATTGATGAATCTCGTGGGGGAGTTGGTCCTCGCGCGGAACCAACTGCTTCAAGGCACTTCCGGTCAGGACTCTATCCTGATCCGCACCGTGCAGCGGCTCAATGTTATTACCAGCGAACTCCAGGAAGGCGTTTTAAAGACGCGTATGCAACCGATTGGCGTGGTCTGGAACAAGCTGCCACGCGTGATCCGAGACCTGGCGGCAGAGTGCGGGAAGAAGATCAATATCGAGATGGAAGGAGCAGAAACCGAGCTGGATAAAACCATCATCGAGGCCATCAAGGACCCTCTGACTCACATCGTCCGGAACTCCTGTGATCACGGCGTCGAAATGCCCGAGGTGCGCATGGGAAAGGGCAAGACGGCAGAGGGTCTGGTCCTGCTCCGCGCTTTTCACGAGGGCGGCCACGTCAATATTGAGATCTCGGACGATGGCGGTGGTCTTGATCCGGAGAAGCTGAAGGCCAGGGCCGTTCAGAAAGGGCTGATTCGCGTCGAGCAGGCTGCGCTGATGACGGAACGGGAGGCGGTTCACCTCGTTTTCATGCCCGGCTTCTCCACCGCTGAGCAGGTGACAAAGATTTCCGGTCGTGGGGTCGGGATGGATGTCGTGAAGACGAATATCCAGAAGATTGGCGGCATCGTCGACATCTTCAACCGCCCGGGCGCCACCGGCTCCACTGTGAAGATCAAGATTCCGCTCACGCTTGCCATCATTCCCGGCTTGATCATCAAGGCGCATAGTCATGCTGCTGGCGATGTGGCGGGACCTGGCGAGGAGCACCGCTTCGTCATTCCTCAGGCGAACTTGATAGAGCTGGTTCGACTGGATCGCGAAGAGGACCGCAAGCAGATTGAGTACGTGAGCGGCATGCCCGTGTACCGGCGCCGAGGACAGTTGTTGCCGCTTGCCTACCTGAACAGTGTGCTCGGTATGCATGATGCGGTGTTCCCCTCGTCCGAGGCGGTCAATATCGTCGTGCTCCAGGCCGAGGACCGGCCCTTCGGCCTCGTCGTGGACGGCATCTTTGATACGCAGGAGATCGTCGTCAAGCCCCTCGGCAAGCGTCTGAAAGGCCTGAGTTCGTATCTGGGAGCCACCATCATGGGCGATGGCCGAGTGGCTCTGATCCTGGACGTTCCGGGTCTCGCACGGTTGGCAGGGATAGTTTCTCAATCGCGAGATAGCAAGCGACATGACGCTTCAACAGCGGATGCGCACCACGAGGTGCAGCAAGCTTTTCTGATCTTCCGGGCTGGAAGTTTTAAGCGGCTAGCCGTTCCCCTCGCGCTTGTTGCCAGGCTGGAACAGTTCCCGCGCAGAGCAATCGAATTCGCCTCGAGCCGGCCTGTATTGCACTACCGCGAACAGATTCTTCCACTGCTCGACCTGAACGAGGTGCTGGAGCCTGGCGCGGCGACCAGTGCCGCCGAGAGCGAAACCATTCAGGTCATCGTCTTCGAGGATGGATCGAGGCGAGTAGGCATCGTCGTCGACCAGATTGTGGACATCATTGAGGAAGCCGTGACCTTCACCCAGAGCAGCACGCATGTGGGACTGCTTGGGTCCGCGGTGATCGGCGGCACGATCACGGATCTGATCGACTTACACATGCTGCTGCGCGAAGTCTCTGGCATAGGCTCGCTGAGCCGCGGCGTTGATTCGAGCGCACCCCAGAGGGTGCTCATCGTGAACAGCTCCACGACGGGACGAACGATGTTTCGCGGGTACCTGGAAATGTGCGGATACCGGGTAGCGGAAGCATCCTCGGTAGGCGACGCGCTTGAAGTGTTGCACGCTTCGCTCCATGTGGACCTCGTCGTTACCGCCCTCACGCTATCGACGGAAAGCGGATGGGATCTGCTCGCCGCCATGCGCGCGACCCAGTCTCTCCGTCATCTGCCGGTTATTGCCACCGCGAGCGAGAAAGCGGCTGTGTCTCACGCGCTGCGCGCCGCCGGCGAGCTGCAGTTTGACTCCGTGCAGGAGTCTGAAGATCGGGCGCAGCTTCTCCAAACCATTCGGAACGCCCTGAGCATCCGGCCGGCGTCGGTTGCGGTGTCTGGAGCCAGTCATGGCAAATAAGCAGTTGTCGAAAGTAGACGCGGGGGAAACCCGGCAGTTCGCCACCTTCTACGTGGGCGATCTGTTCTTCGGGGTCGAGGCAATCCGGGTGCAGGAGGTCATTCGCCATCAGGAGATGACGTCTATACCCCTTGCACCCCCGGCCATCCAGGGCCTGATCAACCTTCGCGGCCAGATTGTCACTGCCGTCGACACACGCCGCATGCTCGGCCTGCCGCCAGCGCCAGGAGGCAAGCGGCCGATGAACATCATCATCAAGGCGGAAGACGGCGCAGTCAGCCTGCTGGTCGATGAGATCGGCGACGTATTGGAGATCCCACTCAACTGCTACGCACCTGTGCCTGACAACGTGCCCGCGCGTCAGCGGGATCTTGTTTCCGGCGTGTACAAGCTGAAGGGCCAGCTCATGCTCGCTCTCGACACAGAACGATTTCTGGAAAACGCCTGCCACTGAGCGGGCCTACAACAAACAGTCACTTCACGGAGAAGATCATGACCACTGCAACTCGCAAACCCACCGCCGACCGCACCGCGACTTCAATGCCGCCCACCCTGGCCGATCCTTCACCCAAGGGACACAGCAAGAATTCTGACCAGCAGCTGCAGGCGACGCTCGCGGCGATCAGCAAGACCCAAGCGATCATCGAGTTCACCATGGACGGCACCATCGAAACGGCGAACGACAAGTTCCTCGCTACGATGGGCTATCAGCTGGATGAGGTCAAAGGCCAGCACCACAGTATGTTCTTGGACCCGTTCGAAGCGCAAGGCCGGGAATACCAGATGTTTTGGGACCGGCTGCGCCGCGGTGAAAGCCAGAGCGCCGAATTCCGGCGCCTCGGCAAAGGCGGGCGCGAGGTCTGGATCCAAGGCTCCTACACTCCCTTGCTCGACGGCAAGGGCAAGCCGTGGAAGATCGTCAAGTGCGCCAGCGATGTCACGCAGCAGAAACAGCTCAACGCAAATTTCGAAAGCCAGCTCAAGGCCATCAGCAAGTCGCAGGCAGTCATCGAGTTTCTGCTCGACGGAACCATCATCACCGCCAATGAGAACTTCCTCAAGCTGATGGGCTATACGTTGGCCGAGATCAAGGATCGCCATCACAGCATGTTCGTCGACAAGCGACAGAAGGACACCGACGAGTATCGCGAATTTTGGGAAGCGCTGGGCCGAGGCGAGTACCAGACGGCCATGTACAAGCGCTACGGCAAGCGCGGCAAGGAAGTGTGGATCCAGGGCTCCTACAATCCGATCTTCGATGCTGATGGAAAGCCATACAAGGTGATTAAGTTCGCCTCCGACGTAACCGAACAGAAGCAGCTCAATGCTAACTTCCAGAGCCAGATCCAGGCGATCAGCAAGTCGCAGGCAGTGATCGAATTCCAGCTCGACGGAACGATCATTACGGCCAATGACAATTTCCTGAAAGTGATGGGCTACACGCTCGCCGAGCTCAAAGATCGTCACCACAGCATCTTCGTTGACAAAGAATTTCGGCAAACCGACGAGTATCGTGACTTCTGGGAGGCGCTGGGGCGCGGCGAGTACCAGTCGGGCACCTACAAGCGCCTGGGCAAGGGTGGCAAGGACATTTGGATTCAGGGTTCGTACAACCCGATTTTTGACGCCAATGGGAAAGCCTATAAGGTGGTCAAGTTCGCGATCGACGTGAGCGAGCAGACAAAGATGAATGCCGACTTCCACAGTCAGCTCAAAGCGATCAGCACTTCACAGGCGGTGATCGAGTTCGATTTGGACGGAATCATCCTCACGGCAAACGACAACTTTCTGGAAGCCATGGGCTATACGCTGGCGGAGATCAAGGGCCGTCATCACAGCATGTTCTGCGAGAAAGACCTGCGGCAGAGCGGCGAATATCGCGAGTTCTGGCAGGCACTGGCCCGCGGCGAGTATCAGTTCGGCGAGTACCGGCGCGTCGGCAAGGGGGGCAAGGAGGTATGGATCCAGGGCTCCTACAATCCCATTCTGAATGCTCTCGGGAAGCCGTACAAGATCGTAAAGTTCGCTCCCGATGTTACCGCGCAGGTCGAAGCGCGCCGGGAGCACGCAAGGCTGCAGGAGGAAGAACGGCGGCGTACAGTCGAGCTCGAATTGAAAGTGGCAAGCATTCTGGAAGTTGTCAAAGCAGCCCGCGACGGTGATCTTACTCAAACAGTCGAGGTTGCAGGTTCGGACGCGATAGGGCAACTCGGCACGGCTCTAAAGAGCTTTTTCTCGACCCTTCGCCAGAACCTCGCTTCCATAGCCGGCGCCGCCAGCAATCTTAGCTCTTCCTCGGAAGAACTATCGATCATCAGCGAGCAGATGGCAAGCAATGCTGAAGAAACCGCTACCCAGGCCTCCGTTGTTTCGCGAGCCAGCGACGATGTTTCAAAGAACGTGACGGTAGTCGCCGCTGGCAGCGAAGAAATGCAGGTCTCGATCCGGGAAATCTCGAAGAGCGCCAACGAGAGCGCGCGTGTCGCTCACAACGCGGTCACGGCGGCGAATGCAACCAATCAGACGATTGGGAAGCTCGGGCAGTCGAGTCTGGAGATCGGGAAAGTGGTCAAGGTCATCACTTCCATCGCACAGCAGACTAACCTTCTTGCCCTGAACGCGACCATCGAGGCAGCGCGCGCAGGAGAGGCAGGCAAAGGCTTCGCCGTAGTCGCGAATGAAGTGAAGGAGCTCGCCAAGGAGACGGCTAAAGCCACCGAGGAGATCGGCCAAAAAATTGAAGCGATTCAGAAAGACACGAC
Source organism: uncultured Acidobacteriaceae bacterium (assembly GCA_964247255.1). Classification (GTDB taxonomy): domain Bacteria; phylum Acidobacteriota; class Terriglobia; order Terriglobales; family Acidobacteriaceae; genus EB88. Next base: position 8,123 of record CAXTTW010000020.1, on the reverse strand, counting down.
CAGCGCCGTACATGCAATCGAGGAGATCAGCTCGATCATCAACCAGGTAAACGACATCTCGAACACCATCGCCTCTGCTGTCGAGGAACAGACTGCGACCACGAACGAGATTGGCCGCAGTGTCTCGGAGGCGTCCCGCGGAGTCAGCGAGATCGCTACCAATATCTCGGGGGTGGCGATCGCGGCGCAAAGCACGACTACGGGAGCCGCCGGCACGCAGACAGCGGCAAAGACGCTCCACGGCATGGCCGGCCAGCTTCAGGAGCTTGTGTCTCATTTCAAGCTGTAGTCGAAGTGGTTCCTTCGCTCCCGGCTTCCGGCGAATGCTGCGCGGTTTCTGAGTTGGCGCGCAGCATTTCACCCCATCCACCTGATCGCCGCAAGTTAGATCCCTAACTGCTGACAACGCTGCCGTAACTTAGGCGACGCAAGAGGGTGCTTCGCGCGCCGTCTTTCACGAAAAGGAGAGATGTTGAACCTCGCACCGTACACAACGAAGAACACTCGCCGTAGCCGCACTCTCGCAGACGGTGAAAAGATTCGCGTTCTTATCGTCGATGATTCCGTTGTGGTGCGGAGACTGATAACACACGCGCTAGCGGAAGATAGAGAACTCGAAGTCGTTGGAACCGCCTCAACCGCGGAGAGCGCTTTGCTGAAGCTGCCCCTGCTCAAGCCCGACTTGGTAACGCTCGACATCAATATGCCGGGAATGAGCGGCTTGGACCTGCTGCCGATACTGTGTGGTTCCTACCCGGACATGCACGTACTGATGGTCAGCACTCTGACCGTCAACGGCGCCACCAGTACGCTGGACGCTCTCATGTTGGGGGCGAGCGACTATGTGAGCAAGCCGGCGGAGGATCACTCCCTCGGGTCTTCACTTGTGAAGCTGCAATCCGAGCTGCTGCCCAAGATCAAGGCGCTCTTTCGACAGCGCGGCGGGGCCGCTCCTCAACCAGAACGGGATCTGACTTCATCGCGAATTCCAGTCCCATCTCCAGCCCAATCTCCCCCGCTATCCTCGGCGCGCAAGAGTCGTCGCGGAGAATGCCAGATCCTCGCTGTAGGTGTGTCCACCGGAGGCCCAAACGCACTCGCCACGTTCATGGCAGGATTTCCGCTCACGTTTCCGCTTCCGATTGTGATCGTCCAGCACATGCCGCCCGTATTCACGGGACTTTTAGCGGACCGGCTTCGCGCACTCACAGGCTTCAACGTAGTCGAAGCAACTTCCGGGATGCTTCTTGAGCCAGGCAAGGCGATTATTGCTCCGGGCGACTTCCACATGCGAGTCAAGCGCATAGGAACCCAGGTAGCAATTGCACTCGACCAGGGACCCCAAGAGTGTTCCTGCCGTCCATCGGTCGACGTCCTGTTTCGGTCGGTCAGTCAAGTTTTCGGTGCTGCCGCAGTCGGCACGGTGCTCACGGGAATGGGGCAGGATGGCCTGCGAGGTGCCGAACATATGAAGCGCGCGGGCGCCTACATGATCGCGCAGGACGAAGCGTCGAGCGTGGTATGGGGTATGCCCGGAGCTATCGCGCAGGCCGGTTTCGCCGATGAAGTTCTCGACCTCAAGCTGATCCCCACTGCCATTCAAAAAAGAACAGGAATATAGCGATGCATTTTGCCGACAGACAATACGCTCACTCCCCTAACGACGCACATGTACTAAAGCCGATCTCGCCAGAGAGCTATCACTTTCTCCAACAGTGGATCCATCGTGAATCGGGCATTGTGATCGACAACGACAAGAGCTATCTCTTACAGTCTCGTCTTGCTCCGGTTCTTGAGCGAGAGAATCTTCACTCCTTAGACACCCTATGTGGGCGGCTGCGAGGCGGGGCGCCGGGCGTCGGCCGCCAGGTTATCGAGGCGATCACTACGAATGAGACCTTGTTCTTTCGCGACAAAGCGCCGTTCGATGCATTGCGTGAGCAAATCATTCCGCAGCTTCGTGCAAAGCGCAAAGGCCAGAAACTTGCCTTTTGGTCCGCAGCCGCGTCTTCGGGCCAGGAGGCTTACAGCCTGGCGATGCTGCTGCTGGATATGGGCTTCAACAGCCATGAAATCGACATCTTTGGGAGCGATCTGTCCGATCAGGTCCTGATCAAGGCGGCACTCGGGATCTACGGCAAGTTCGAGGTTAACCGCGGTCTGCCGCCGGAGTACCTCGAACGCTACTTCGATCGGCTTGGCCCGGAATGGCAGGTAAAGGATCATGTTCGCAAGCTGGTGCGGTTTCAGCACATGGATCTCCGCAGCAAGCTCCGCGCGTACGGCCCGTTTGACGTCGTTTTCTGTCGAAATGTTCTCATCTATTTCGACCCGGAAACGAAGAATAGCATTCTCGGGGAGATCCGACGGACGATCACGCCCGGTGGCTTTCTGGTCTTAGGCGCAGCGGAGACGGCAGGCAATTTGCCGGGCAGCTTCCAAAGAATGACGTTTGGGCAGGCCGTTGTTTATCAGGCCACCTAACGCGTTAACGCGGGATGATGCGAAAGAAGCGGCGCTGTCCTGCTCCGGTCTTAGGAGTGGTACTCGCCTCTCTGCTGGAAACGAGAGAACGCTCCACATCGGGAGGATACGGGCAAAACTTAAGTGTACCCGCGCCACACTTTTCGTGTTACCACCCCTGAACACTTTCCGCATATGAGCCGATATAGCAAGAGACTCTAGTCACGCGTCACTCGCAAATGCGAGTGCGATCAACGTCAAAGTGAAAAGGAGCAGCAATGGATATTCTTTTAGTCGATGACAGCAAGACCATGCGAATGCTGGTGATGCGGGCAATACGGCAGGCCGGCTTCCGAGGGCTGGTGGTGGGCGAAGCAGCAAATGGAGCAGAGGCTCTGAACAAATTGCGCGAAGGAAGGCCCAAGATCATTCTTTCTGATTGGAACATGCCGGAGATGTCGGGCATCGATTTCCTTACTGAGGTAAGGGCTTCAAAGTGCACCGTGCCCTTTGGCTTCATCACCTCGGAAAGCTCCGCTGCCATTAGGGATCTCGCGATCAACTCCGGGGCAAACTTCCTGATCACCAAGCCATTTACCGCCGAAGGCGTGCACGATGCGCTGGCTCCTATCTTGGGGAGGAGCTAAGCATGTCTGAACCGACGGCTTACGCTATGACCCAGCTCTTTTCACAGCTGATGGGTCGCAATGTCTCCTTTGCCTTGGCAAACGGTGCGGCAGGCAAGGACGCCAAGCACATGTTTGGCCTCTACACTGTCCTTCCACAGGAGACCGCGGTTCTTGTCAAGGCCGACTTGGCACTTCTAGGCTCCTTTGCGGGTGCTCTCGTCGGTCTTCAAGAAGATGGGGTGAAGGAGCAGCTTGCGGAGAATCCGATCGGCGAGCTTGTGCGCGATGCGATCCATGAGGTCCTGAATATTGCCTCTACTGTAGTCTCGAATGAAGGCCGGGCGGTGTTCAAGAAGATGGCGCCGGATACGGTGTACTTCGAAGATTTCGACGCACGGCTTTTGCAAACGCCGGACCGCAAAACGCACTTCGACGTATCAATCGACGGATATCAAGGAGGGAAGTTCTCGATCTTTGCACAGTTGTGACCGTTGGTGAAAAAGCCGTCGATCATCACAACAAGAATGTGGAGCGGAGCGAGAACCTTATAAGTCGAATTCTAAACACTCCCGTTTGCTCCCCGCGCATGTACGCTTTTATGGCGTCGAGCTCTTGCATCAGCTACTCGAACATGCTGGTGACCGGCAGCTGGCCATTGCGTGGGTCGCGCGGCAGCCGGAAGTGGCTCGGTGATCCTGGGCGCGCGCCGTTTCGACCAGCTCGACGATCTCGGCGCGACGGCAATCGCCTTTTCGCCGGACGAGCCCAGGTCACTCGACCTGGCGAGCAAACTGCCGGAGGAGTAGCCTGATGGGATGATCAGCTTTTGGAGCGAAGCCCGCGCTGGACAGCTCGCCGTCTCGCGCCTGTGAGCGGCGCTTTGTCAAAACGGCGCGCCCTCGGCCGCGCCGGTCTGCCCGTCAGTCCGTTCGCGCTCGGCACCATGACCTTCGGCAACGCCGCTTGAGGCTCGCCCGACGAGGAAGCCGAGTCCGTCTTCAACGCCTACATCGACGCGGGCGGCAACCTCGTCGATACGGCCGACGTGTACGGCGGCGGCCGCAGCGAGGAGCTGGTCGGTGCGTTCACGGCCAGGCGCAAGCTCCGCGACCGCATCGCGCTCGCGACCAAGGCGGGCTTCTCCGGCGATGCGGGCCGCAAGAATCTCCACCGCGCCCTTGAGGGCTCGCTGCGCCGGCTTGGGACCGACTACGGCGACCTGTACTGGCTGCATGTGTGGGACGGCGTGACCCCGGCCGAGGAGCTGGTGGAAACCGTGGCCGGCTTCACGCGCGCGGGCAAAATCCGCTTCTACGGCCTGTCCGACTGCCCCGCCTGGTACGCAACTCGCGTCGCCGGCCTCGCGGAGGCGCGCGGGCTTCCCGGTCCCATCGCTATGCAGCTGCCGTACTCGTTGGTCGACCGTGCGATCGAAGCCGAGCACCTGCCCGCCGCGCACGCGCTCGGCATGGCAGTGACCCCGTGGAGCCCGCTCGCCTTCGGCTTCCTGACCGGCAAGCACCGGCGCGGCCCGGACGGCCTGGCGCGCTCCGACGGCGGCAGCCGTCTGGACGCGAACACCCCGCAGTTTCAGAACTTCACCGACCGGCAGTGGGCGACGCTTGAACAGGTTCGCGCGATCGCAGCCGAGGCCGCGCTGCCGATGGCCGAACTCGCCCTGGCCTGGGTGCTGGGGCGCCCCGCTGTGTACGCGACCATCCTCGGCGCGCGCACGGCCGCCCAGCTCGGGGCCAACCTCAAGTCGCCCACGACGGAGCTTGCGCCGGAGCACCGGGCCCGCCTCGACGCGCTTGACGCGCCGGTCCCGGGCAGCTTCTACCACCTGTTTACCCCCGCGGTGCAGCGCGGCATCTTCGGCGGGTCCACGGTCGAGCCTTGGATTTAGACACTCGTTACCGGCGTACCGCTGTGCGGCGAAAACGGCCGTGCTAGCATTCCCCAATGAGGGTGGCCATCTCCGTTGTGCGTCCTTTTCACACCGTCAAGATGGCGAATTTGCTGCGAAAACACGCCGATGCGGTCGATCTGTGGTCCACCGCGCCTCGCCGCTACTTCCACGGACTCGACGCCGAAGTGGGAACCCATCTGGTGCCCGCGCCGGTCGAGATTTTCTCCCGCGTCTTTCGTGCGAAGCTCGTTCCCGAGGCTTTCCAGCGCGGCATCGTTTGGTGGGACCGCATGGTCGCCAAGCTGATGCCCCAGTCTGACGTGGTCGTCGGCTTCGCCACGCAAACCCTGCACACCGGCGAGTCCGCGCGACGCCGCGGCATGCACTTCGCGCTCGACCGCGCCTGCCCCCACACCGACTTTCAGCAGAACCTCGTCCGCGAGGAGGCCGAGAAAGCCGGCGCCGCGTTTTATCCCGAGCCGGCTTGGTTTCGCGAGCGGCAGCTGGCCGAGTACGAGGTCGCTCACACCATCCTGGTCCCCTCCCGCTACTCCGCCCGCACGTTCCCGGCGCACTTGCAGCCCAAGCTGCTGCTCGCCCCCCTGCTCGGCCGCGCGCAGGCACGGGGAAAGGTCCAGCTGGCCCGCAACACACCCTTTACCGTCGGCGTGCTGGGCGGCCATCCCCTGCGCAAGGGCTACCTGTACCTGCTCGAAGCCTGGCGTAAGCTGGCCCTGCCGGACGCGCGCCTGCTGATCCGGTCCTCCTCCGACTTTTCCGCTTACCCGCGGCTCGCCGAGCTGCTCAAAGCCACGCCTAATGTCGAGATCATCGAATACGTCCCCGACATCGCGGAGTTTTACCGGCGCTGCGACCTGTTCGTTCTGCCCAGCATGGACGACGGCTTCGGCATGGCTTTGTTCGAGGCCATGGCCAACGGCGTCCCGTCGATCGCCACCCGCAACTGCGGCGCGTCGGAGCTGCTGCTGGACGGTGTCGACGGCCTGATCATCGACGCGGGCAGCGTCGAGCAGCTCGCCGGGGCCATCGAAAGCCTGTACCGCGACGAGCCCCGCCGCCAGGCCCTCGCCCAGAGCGCCCGCGACGCGCCCGGCCGTGTCCAGA
>CAXTTW010000020.1:0-1987 GCA_964247255.1 uncultured Acidobacteriaceae bacterium | reverse complement strand
GGTCGAGCGCATCTCGGCCACCTCGCTCTACGAGGACGCGCTCACCCGCTTGCTGCAGCCCCACGCCACCGCCGTCGCCTAATGTCTTCCGTACACAAGCACCGCTTTTTCATGGACTCCAGCTACACCGGCGAGCAGGGTCTACGCGCGATCCCCGGGCCGCCGTGGACTCCTGCCCTCCCCCCGGAGTTCCGCTACACCTACGACGTTCTGGAGCTGGCGCTTCCCTCCGTCGCCGCCGAAGGGCTTACCTTTTACTTCACCAAGGAAGCCGCGTTTCTACCTTCCTACGGGCGCGATGTGGTCGCGGTGCTGCTCCAGGAGGAGCGCTGCAAAATACCCGTGTACGGGCGGCAGGTTCGCGCGGTGCTGCGCAACCTCCTGTCCGCGCCAGCCCTGGGCTTCTACCCGGGCAAGGCTCTGACAGGCTTCACCCGCCTGGAAGCGATCCTCGCCTTTGAGTACATCCGCGACTGGTACACGCACGGGCGCTCGCGCCTGGCTTTCCGCGCGCCCCGCCACCTGCCCGCGCCGGTTCGCCAGGAGCCCCGCGTCTTGCGCCTGCCTCTCGGCTATCACAGCCAGGAGGAGCTGCCGCAGGTTCCTATGGCGGAGCGCCGGCTCGACCTGTTTTTCGCGGGCGAGGTCCACTACCAGGCTCCGCCGGGCAGCTACCTGCGTTACACCTCTACCTCCAAGCGCGAGGCGCGCGTGCAGCTGTGGCGCGAGCTGCAGCGGCTCCAGGCGACGGGCGACTGGCGCATGGACCTGGGCAACATCGCCGCCGGCGAGAAAGGCTCGGTGCCCCACTTCGGCTCGTACTCGGAGAAGATGATGCAGTCGCGCATCTGCGTGGCCCCGCGCGGCTCAGTGGCCGACTCGTTCCGGTCCTTCGAAGGGCTACGCGCCGGATGCCTGGTGGTCGCCAACCGCCTGCCCCCGGACGAGTTCATGTACCCCCACGCGCCGCTACTGATCGTCCACCACTGGCGCGAGATCGAGGGCATTCTTAGGAAGTACGCCCGCGACATCCCCGCGCTCGAAGCCTGGCGCGCTCGCGCCCTGGCCTGGTGGCACGATCGCCTGCGTCCGGAAGCGGTCGCTTCCTGGGTCGCCGAGCGGCTGAACGAGGCAGGCGCTTCCCTGCTCTGAAACACGACTTTCTTTCAATAGACGTACAAGCGCATCATGAACCTATGCCGCGACCTGGGACAGTGCTGTCACTCTTGATCTTTGCCGGCGTGTGCGCCACCGCATGTGCGCAGACAGCCCATGTTCAATCAGGACCGGATGTTTATGAGGATGAATACGTCCGCGTGCCGATCCCGCCAAGCTGGAGCCGTGCGAAGCAATATTCCCCGGCGGCGGATCAGGCTCTCGAGTATGGAAAGCTGGAGGCCGGCGCCTCGTTTTCTTCCTTGATGCGAGCACTTATTCTCGAGAAAAATGGATTTACGCTGACCTTAGCCTATGTAGCAGATCGAGCAAGCGGGATCATCGGCGGCCGCCCAATTGAGGAGTTTGCTGTCCCGTGGCCCGCTGCCGGTCAGAAGAGCGACCCTTCGGAGTGCATCTACACTCTGGACGAGGTTGCCGGACCATCAAGCAGGACGCTTGATTTTGAAAGCCTCATATTGGACCCGGACCGTCCTCTCACTCTTGAGACTTGCGGCCTCACGAAAGAGACGTCGATCCCGCAGTCCTCGGAGCTTTTTCATGTGAGCGGTCGCCGCTGGTTCGGCGGCTATTTCAGCACCGGCGGATACTTCTTCGGCTATACCCCGGATAGGAATTGCAAGGAGAAGTCCTACTCCCTTACCACTTCCGCGCACACCCCGGACAAGCTTCCAATGCCCGACGACCGGCGCTTGCAAGCCACCATTCAGGAGGCAGGCAAGATCGTCGACTCTATCCAGTACAAGCGCTGCCCTTCCATCGCGCCTGAGCTCCCCAACCCGCGCTAACCCCGCCCCGCCAGCGCGGGTAC
>CAXTTW010000019.1:0-14119 GCA_964247255.1 uncultured Acidobacteriaceae bacterium | reverse complement strand
GCCGGACGCGGCGTTCGAGCCGGGCCTGCAATCGTTCGAGGACGCGGCCCTGGTAGGGCAGATCACCGCGCCCGCCCCGGTCGCGGTCGAAACCGTGGACCGGCTGCCCGAGATCGGCATCGAGGATTTCCTCAAGGTCGAGCTTCGCGTTGCACAAATCGTGGTCGCCGAGCGCGTGCCCAAGGCCGACAAGCTGCTGCGCCTGGAGGTCGACCTCGGCTATGAGCGCCGGCAGATCCTGGCCGGCATCGCCGAAACCTACGCGCCGGAATCGCTCGTCGGCCGCAAGGTGGTCATCGTCGCCAACCTGGCGCCCCGCAAGCTGCGCGGGCTCGAGTCGAATGGCATGGTCGTCGCCGCCTCCCTGGGCGAGCGCGGCCGGCCTTCGCTCGCCGGTTTTCCGGATGACGTGGAGTTGGGAGCACGCCTGAAGTGATCGACTCCCACGCGCACCTCGACCACGAGCGCTTCAACGAGGACCGCGACCTGATGCTGGGCCGGGCCTGGGAGGCTGGGGTGCGGGGCATTCTGTCGATCGGCATCGGCGACGGGCCCAAGTCTATGGATAGGGCGCTCATGCTTCTGCGCGGGCTCAAAGGCAAGCCGAAGATTCCGGAGATCTGGGCGACCGCCGGCGTGCACCCGCAGGAGGCGGACCAGTGGGACACGCTCGCGCTCGCCAACCTGGACGCGCTGCTGGACGAACCGGAAGTGGTGGGCTGCGGCGAGATCGGGCTCGACTTCTACCACGACAGCAACCCGCCCGTGGACGTGCAGCGCGAGTGCTTCCGCGCGCAGATGGAGCTGGCCCGCGCGCACGGGAAGCCGATCGTGATCCACTGCCGTCCGGGCACGGCCTTCGGCCCCGAGCAGGACGCCTGGGACCAAACCCTGTCGATGCTGGAGGAGCATTGGAAGGGGCCCGGGGGCATCCTCCATTGCTTCTCTGGCGAGCAGGCCCACGCGGACCGGGCGCTCGCGCTCGGCTTCTGCCTTTCTTTCGCGGGCAACGCCACCTACCCCAGCGCGGGCGCGCTCCGCGAGGTCGCCCGCCGCGTTCCGGAGGAGAGCCTCCTGGTCGAAACAGACTGCCCTTTCCTGGCACCCATGCCGGACCGCGGCAAACGCAATGAGCCGGCTTTCGTCGCGCGCACCGCGGCGCTGGTGGCCGAGCTGCGCGGGGTCGCGCCGGAACGCCTGGCCGAGCAGACGACCGCGAACTTCCGGCGGCTTTTCGGTCTCACCAACTCAGGTCAGCCCCGCTGAAGGCATCCCCGATCACCCTTTGCACCCATAATAGGAACTGGAGAAGCATGTATGGCGGCAGACAATTCCTTCGACGTAGTTTCCAAGGTCGAAATTCAGGAAGTGAAAAACGCGATCGACCAGGCGACCAAGGAAGTGAACGCGCGCTTCGACCTCAAGGACTCGAAGTCGACGATCAAGCTGGAAAGCGACGAGAAGGCTCTGGAGCTCGCTTCGGCCGACGCGTACAAGCTCGAGGCGGTCACGCAGATTCTCGAACAGAAGCTGATTAAGCGCGGCATCTCCATCAAGTCGCTCGAGTACGGCAAGGTGGAGCAGGCTTCCGGCTCCAGTGTCCGGCAAAAGGTCACCCTTAAGCAGGGTATCGCCGGCGAAAAGGCCAAGGAGATCGTCAAGCTCATCAAGGACTCGAAGAAGAAGATCCAGGCCAGCATCCAGGGCGATGTGGTCCGGATCACGGGCAAGGACCGCGATACCCTACAGGAGGCCATTGCGCTGCTCCGGGGCCATGATTTCGGAATCGATATGCAATTCACGAATTTCCGCTCCAACTAGAAAGAGCGCGGGAGAACCGGTGGGCACTGCGGCGATAGCGACGGCGAAGGAGGTGTTCGATCTGCTGGGGGACGATCTCCGGGCTATCGAGCGGGAGCTGGGCCGCGATTCGGTATCGAACGTCGCCGCGATCACCGAGATTGCCGACTACCTGCGGGAAAGCGGCGGCAAGCGCATCCGGCCTTCCCTGCTGCTGCTGGCCTGCCGCAGCCTGGGCTACGCGGAGCCCGCGATGCACCGGCTGGGCGCGGTGGTCGAAATGGTTCACACCGCGACCCTGGTCCATGACGACATCATCGACGGCGCGGAGCTGCGCCGCGGCCGCCCCTCGCCCAACACCACCTGGGGCAACACGCGCTGCGTGCTCGCCGGCGACTGGCTGTACATGCAGGCCTTCCGCATCGCGCTTGAAGAGCAGAACTTCCGCATTCTGGAGCTGCTGATCTCGCTGACACAGCTGATGGTCGAGGGTGAGCTGCTGCAGACCGAGAAGCTGGGCCGTCCCATCACGGAAGCCGAATACAACGAGCTGATCTACCGCAAGACGGCTTGCCTGTTCGAGGTCACGATGCGTTTGGGCGCGGTGCTGGCCGGGGCCGACGCGAAGACGGAGGCTTGCCTGGCGGCGTACGGGCATGCTCTCGGTCTGGCCTTCCAGGTGGTGGACGACGTGCTGGACCTGACCGCCGCCGAGGAAGTGCTGGGCAAGCCCGTGGCGAGCGATCTGCGCGAGGGCAAGGCGACGCTGGCTGTGGTCCACGCACTCGAGCACGCGACCCCCGAGGAGCACGACGCGATCGTGCAGGTGCTGGCCGACGGCGCGTTTACCCAGGTGCGGTACGAGGACGTGCTCGCGACACTCGACCGTTACGGGTCGGTGAACTTCGCGCTGGAGGTAGCGCACAAGCATGCGGAAAGCGCACGCCGCGCGCTCGACCCTTTGGCCGAGTCGGAGTACAAACGGGCGCTCCTGGCGGTGGCCGAGTTTGTCGTTCATCGGGACAAGTAAGCCGGGCCTAGCCGGTCGCGAACCTGAACGGCAGCAATAACTAGCGGCTTACCGGCGACCCCGCCCGCACTCAGGCGGGGTTTTCCGCGGCAAAGGCATTGATCCGGGCGTACTCGGCATCACTCAGGCGGAACGAGGCGGCGGGGAAAGTCCCCTCCACCTGCGCGGCATCCCGCGCGCCCACGATCGCCGCGGTGACGGCTGGGTTGTGCAGGGTCCACGCAATGGCGACAACGCCTGTCTCGACCCCATGCTCGCGTCCGATCTCGGTGAGCAGCCCGGCCAGCTTCAAATTACGCGCGAGCTTGGGTTCGTTAAAGTTGGGGCTGCGCTTGCGCCAGTCGCTGTCCGGCATCCGCACCACGCGCTCGGCGGTCATCTTGCCCGTGAGCAGGCCGGAGGTCATGGGCGAGTAGTTGATGACGCCGATGTTGTGCTCCAAGCAGTAGGGCAGGATCTCGTTCTCGACGTCGGGCCGGATCAGCGAGTATGGCGGCTGCAGGGAGGCGATTGGCGCGATAGGCCGGATGCGCTCCATCTGCGCGACGTTGAAGTTTGAAACGCCGAGCCAGCGGATCTTGCCCTCGTCCTTCAGCTTCGCGAGCTCCGCCCAGCCTTCCTCGATTTCGGCCTCCGGGTTGGGCCAGTGGAGCTGGTACAGGTCGATCGTGTCGACCCGCAGGCGGCGCAGCGAAGCCTCGCACTCCTCGCGGACAGACGCGGCCTTGAGCGAGCGGTAGATCTTGCGTTCGCGCTCGTCCCAGCGCATGGAGCACTTGGTGAAAACCAGCGGCCGGGCCGAGGTTTGCTCTAGGGCTTCGGCCACGATCTCTTCCGAGTGGCCCAGCCCGTACACGGCGGCGGTGTCGATCCAGTTCATGCCGAGCTCGAGCGCGCGGTGAATGGCGCGGATGGAGCTGTCGTTCTCCTGGGGTCCCCAGCCGAACTCCCAGTCGCCGCCGCCGATGGCCCATGCGCCGAAGCCGATGGAGGTGAGGTGGAGGTCGGAGGTGCCGAGTTGCCGGAGCTGGAGCTGCGTGGGTGCCGTTGTCGCCATGGGTGGTTTGGATGCGTCAAGTGCGCGAAGGCACAGCTTTGGCAGCCGCCGGTACATAGGGGTCAGCGCCCGCCCGCGAGGGGGAACGCGCCCGCCGCCGCCCAGGGACCGCCCTCGTAGTGCCACAGCAGCAATTCAGCCGCTTCGGCGGTCCAGGGGCGAAAGGTCGCGGCGAGCCGGTCGTAGAGCGCCCGCGCCTCCCCGGGGTCGACCTTGTTCTGGATCACCACATGCGCCCGGAATGGCTGCAGATCCTGCCGGGACAGCGAAGAGAGCCAGGCGGCGCGCAGGCGCGCGTGAAGGCTGTCGAGCTCTGGGGCGCGCAGGGCGTAGGCGACGCCCCGGCCCAGGCGCATCAGATCGTGGACCTCGACGGGAAACGCAGGGGTGGCTTGCGCGAGGCTCGCGAGCTCCTTTTCGATCGCGGGCAGATCTTCGCCCGGCAGAGCGTGAAACAGCGACACATGGGCCGGGATGCGGTTGAGCCGGGCCGGGAAGTGGCGGCGGCGCTCGGCCTCGAACCGGGCCTGGTTCGCGGGGTCGAGCGCGAGGGTCACGATCAAAGGGCGCGGCGCGGAAAAGGTCACTCTCCCTCAGATGCGCCGCGTTTGGTACGATAGGAAGCTGAACTGGTGCCCCCAAGCGCCCGCCGTTGTACCCGGAAAGGATTTCCCTACAGTGTTGATGATTCGCCTGGCGCGCTTCGGCGCCCGTAAGAAGCCGTTTTACCGTGTCGTCGTGATCGAAAAGGACCGCGCCCGCAACGGCCGCTCGATCGAGCTGGTCGGCACCTACAATCCCCGCACCAGCCCCGCTACCGTCGACTTCAAGCGCGAGCGGATTGACTACTGGACCAGCAAGGGCGCGCAACTGTCAGAGCGCGTGGCGAAGTTGTTGAAGAACGCGCCGGCGACGGCTCCCGTCGCGGTGGAAGCGGCGTCCTAAGCGGCTGGCGGGCCTGTTGCGGTCTGTAAAGAAGCTGCTACCATGAGCGCCATCCGGAGCAGGCTGCCATAGATGCCCGGCGGAGCGGGGTCATGGTGGAGCAGGCAGGGATGCAAAACGCAAGGGCGGAACAGGTCGCCGATCCAACCCGGGCGTTGTTCATGGAGATCGCGCGCGCGCTGGTCGACAACCCGGACAAGGTCGAAGTGGAAGCGCTCGCGCGTGAGGAAACAACGGTGTTGCGACTCCATGTTTCCGACGCCGACATTGGCAAGGTCATCGGCAAGCAGGGCCGCACGGCACACTCGCTGCGCACTATCCTCGGCGCGGTGAGCATGAAGTACCATCACCGCTACACGCTGGACATCGTGGAAACGCCGGCAGCCGCCGACTCGCTTTCGGACTCCGGTTCTTGACCGACCGGGCCACCCCCGAATGGCTGCGCGTGGCGCGCATCGTCCGGCCGCAGGGCCATCGCGGCGAACTCCTGGCGGAGCTGCTTACCGACTTTCCCGAGCGTTTCGAGGGTGAGCCGGAGATGCACTTGCGCTTCGGCGAAGGCGCGCCCGCCCGGCTCGTCACGGTCGAATCGAGCAGGCTCCACAACGGACGCATCGTCCTCAGGCTGTCAGGCTGCGCATCCATGAACGACGCCGAAACCTTGCGCGGCTACGACCTCGTCGTACCCTGGGAAGCGCGCGCGCCGCTCGCGGAAGACGAGGTGTACGTCGCCGAGCTGACAGGCTGCGCCCTGACGGACACGCGGACCGGCTCGCTCGTCGGCACGGTCGCGGACGTGGACCGGGAGTCCGGCGCAACGGCCTTGCTGGTGGTAGAGCGAGAAGGCGGGCGCGAGCTGCTGGTGCCTTTCGTCAAAGCATTCAAGCCGGCCTGGGACCTCCAGGCGCGGACGCTTTCGATGCGCCTGCCCGAGGGCTTGCTGGACGTCAACGAGGGCTGAGTGCGCTTCGACATCCTGACCATCTTCCCCAACTTCTTCGGCTCGGCGACAGCGAAGAGCGTCGACGGGGCGGGCATCTTCGGCTCCGGCATGCTGCGCCGCGCGCTCACCGCCGGGCTGGTGGAAGCGCACGTGCACGACCTGCGCTCGTTCGCGAATGACAAGCACCGGACCGTGGACGACCGCCCATTCGGAGGCGGCGAGGGCATGGTTCTGAAGCCCGAGCCGTTCGCGCGCGGGCTCCTTGCGCTTGGCGTCGCACCGAAACGGGAACGGAACACGAGCCGGGAAACGGTGGTGTTGCTGGGCGCGGGCGGCGCACCTTTCACCCAGGCGCAGGCGCGGGAGTTCGCGGGCGCGGAGCGTGTCGTCCTGCTGTGTGGGCGCTACGAGGGTGTGGATGAGCGGGTCGCGGCGCTGCTGGCGGACCGGGAGCTTTCAGTCGGCGACTACGTGCTGACCGGCGGCGAGCTGCCGGCGGCGGTGATCGTCGACGCGGTCACCCGGCTGCTTCCGGGCGTGCTGGGCAACGCGGCCTCGCACGCGTTTGAGAGCTTCGGCGCGGAGGATGCGGCGCTGACCCACGCGCCCGAGCGGGGCCCCCGGGCGACCCACGGTGCCGGCGGCCTTCTGGACTACCCCCAATACACGCGCCCCGCCGACTGGGACGGCGCGCGGGTTCCCGGCCCCCTGCTCGACGGCAACCACGAACAGGTGCGCCGCTGGCGGCGCGAGCGGGCGCTTGAGAAAACCTGGCGGATGCGCCCGGATCTGCTCGCGAATGCCGCTCTAAGCCCCGAAGACCGTGCCTACCTTACGGCGCTGGCGGCCGGTTCTTCACCGAAGGAGTAAAGCGCCGGAGGACAAACTCCTGCACCAGGTTCCCGATCGCGTTGCCCCCGATCCCGATGGCGGCATTGCGGAAGGTGAGCCCCGCGCCATTGCGGTCGGCCGCGGGGTAGTAAAGGTTCGAGATGCCGGCCGCCCCCAGGTCGCCGAAGATGCGCGAAGCGCAGAACTGCCAGTGCCGGTTGTCGCCCTTGCACACCACGGACTGCTTGATGGCGTGGTACGACCGCTCGCGCACGGTGCCCTCGCCCTTGTAGAAGTAGCGCGGATCCTGATGGAGCACGACGGGCAGCAAAGCGGCACTGAGCATAGTGCCGATCGTGAAGTCCGCATAGGCCGCTCCGTACCGCTTGCCGAAGCCCTGTGCGCCCTGTCCGAACGCCGGAAATGTGTTGTTCGCCTGCTCGATCCCGGCGGTGATGCCCGTGATGCCGAAGGAGACCGGGTCGACGAGGAGCCTGCTCGCGAGCTGGAATTTCTGCGCCGCATCCAGCGGGACGGCATGAGGATCGTCCGTGACATAGAAATTAGGAATCACACCGAGCAGCCGCTGCTTTTCTTCGATGTGGATCTGCTCGGTCGCGAGCTCGGTGGCGGTAAGCGTGACCCGGACATAGGTGCTCGCGGCGGCGACGAGAAGCGTTTGCGGCGGCAGTTGCCGAGCCCCGGCCGTGAGGGTGCCGGTGGCCGTCGCATCCGCGAAGCCGGGCTTGCTCCAGGTCAGGGTATAGTGTCCGGCGGGCAGGCCGGTGAATGTGAAGCGGCCTTCGCCGTCGGAGGCGGCCGTGCGGCTCTCCCCCGCGACAGACAGCCGGACGGACACCCCTTCGAGAACCGCGCCGGAGCCATCCAGGACCGTTCCAGTCAGCGAGGCTGCGGAAACCGGGGCTGCCTGTGCCGGGATCGACAGCGGAAGGGCGATCATCGCCCCGCTCGCAGCCGGTGCAGGGTGGTCGCCGCAGCAGCGGCGAGTAGACCGCGAAACTCGTTCCTGTTCCGGGCGCGCATGGGTTGGCCTCTGGGTTAGGCTACCGCGTCCGGGCGGGACGCCGCTCCTCTAGTTCGCGCCGGTGGTCTTGTGGAGGAAGAACTCCTGAACCAGGTTGGTGGCGGCCTGCGCCGCGATGCCGAAGCCGAAGTTGTAAAAGGTGAGCGCGGGGCCCCGGTTCCTTGCCGGGTAGTACAGGTTGGAGATAGCCCCGGAGCCCAGAGCGCCCAGCAAGCGCGGATAGTTCAGCTCCTGCTCGTGATTGTCGCCCCGGCCCCACACCGAGTTCGAAACGGCATACACGGTCCGCGACTTGATCGTCCCTTCGCCCAGGTAGAAGTAGCGCGGGTCCTGCCGGAACAGCACGGGCAGCAGGGCTTCGCCGAGGAAGTCGGCGGTAAACAGGTCGGCGTAGGCCGTACCGTAGCGCCTGCCGTAGCCGCGCGCGCCCTGGTGGAAGTCGGCGTACAGATTGCCGCCCTGCTCGATGCCGGCGACCGCGGCGGCGGCCCCGAAGGTGACCGGGTCGATCGAGAACGCGCCGAACAGCGCGAACTTTTCCCTGGGGGTGAGCGGCACGGCCTCTCGCAGGTGGCGCAGGTTGGTGCTTTGTGCTGCGGTGAGCGGGCGGGCCGGCTTGCCCGCATCCGCCTGGGCCGCCGGCGCGGCGGGCAGCTCTGCCGTTTGGGCGTGCGCGGCGGGCAGGATCACGGCCGCGAACAGGACACTGAAAGAAAGGTAAGCTCCCGAACGGAGCGTCGGCTTGCACACGTAAGAGGTATAGCACCCCTGGGCTCGACCTCCGTGAAGCGCGCCCGTTCCATCTCTGTGAGCCGAAAAGCTGATGTACACTAAGCTTTCTGCGCGCGCCCGGCATTTCGGCCTGTGTGTTGCGGCTGAAAATCCATTTCACAGGAACGACCCATGTCTATTCATCCCGTCATGCAGCGCCTTGCGGAGAAGCTGAAACGCACCGATCTTCCCTCATTCGCCGCGGGCGACACCGTTCGCGTCCAGGTCAAGATCAAGGAAGGCGAAAAAGAGCGTTTGCAGGCGTTTGAAGGGCTGGTGATCGCGTACAAGCGTGGACCCGAGGGCTCCTTTACCGTGCGCAAGGTGAGCTTCGGCCAGGGCGTGGAGCGCATCTTCCCGTTTAACTCCAAGGTGGTCGACAAGGTCGAAAAGTTGCGCTCGGCCAAGATTCGCCGCTCCAAGCTGTTTTACCTGCGCGGCCTGCGCGGCAAGGCGGCGCGTCTTAAGGAAGTTGAGCGCTCCTAACACCCCGATGCCGGGCCCCGCACCCTCCAAGGCGGCCGAAAAGGCCCGCATGCTCCGCTCGCTCGTATGCGACGACGCATTTGAGCGGGCCGCGCGGGCTGGTGGAGCTACGCTGGTGGCCGGCGTGGACGAGGTGGGGCGCGGCGCGCTCTTCGGCCCCGTCGTCGCGGCGGCCGTGGTGCTTCCTCCGGACTGCGATGCGGCCGCGCTGATGGAGGAAGGGCTGCGCGACTCCAAGCAGCTCGATGCGCCCGCTCGCGAGCGGCTGGCCGGGCTGGTTCAGCGCTGCGCGGCGGGCATCGCGGTCCGCGAGGTTGACGCCCTGACCATCGACCGGATCAATATCTACCAGGCCACCAAGCTGGCCATGCTGGCCGCGGTGGAAGCGCTCGCGCCCGAGCCGGACCATCTGCTCATCGACGCAGTGCGCCTGCCGCACCCTTGCCCGCAGACCAGCCTGGTACACGGCGATGCGCGGTCGCTGTCTATCGCCGCCGCGTCGGTGGTCGCCAAGGTGTATCGCGATGCGCGCATGTGCGCGCTGGACCGGGAGTTCCCCGGCTACGGCCTGAGCGACCACAAAGGCTACGGCACCCCGGAGCACCAGCGAGCCCTGCTGCGCCTGGGGCCCGCGCCCCCGCACCGCCGCAGTTTTCGCCCGGTCCGCGAGGCCGCGCTGCCCTGGGACTGCGCGTGATCACGAAGGAGAATCGATGCCACTGCGCCTGCTGTGCCTGACCGCCCACCCGGACGACGAAAGCGGTGCGTTTGCCGGGGCTCTTCTGCGGGCCGCCGCGCGCGGCGTGGAAACCTCCGTCCTGTGCCTCACCGACGGCGCCGCCGGGAACTATCGCGAGCCGGGGCAGACCGATGAGCAGCTCGCGGCGCAGCGCCGGGACGAGTTCGCGCGAGCCTCCGCGGTACTGCGGGTCGGGCACTCGGAGCTGTTGGACTACGCCGACGGTACGCTTGCGGAGGAGCCCTTCCTGCCTCTGGTGGCAATATTGGCAGGCGCGCTTCGGCGGCTGCGACCGCATGTGGTGCTGACCTTCGGCGCGGAAGGCGGCGTCAATCTACATAGGGACCACACCGCGGTCTCGCTCGCCGGGACAGCGGCCTTCCACTGGGCGGCGCGTTCCGACTGGTTCCCCGAGCAGGGCGACTTGTCGAGCAATCCCTGGGCCGCGCAAAAGCTTTACTATGCCGCGACCCCGTTTCTTTCCTCGAGGGACGAACGCCTCCAGGCGACGGGCACGCGTACGCCCGCGACGCTCCGGTACACGCTTGACCCGGCAACGAAGGAGCGCAAGCTCGAAGCCTTCCGCCAGCATGGCTCGCAGGGCGGTCTGCTGGAGCGAGTGCAGGCCGAGCACGGCGACGTATTCGCGGAGGAGCACTACCTGCTCGCGGCAGCGCGGAACCCGGTCGAGGACGAGCGGGATTTGTGGGATGGGGTCGTCCAGGAAGACTAGCGGGGCACCAGGACGCCCGAGATCTCCGCGGGCTCGTCCTGCTGCGGCCCGTTCAGGCCGCCGAACCGGCGCTCCCGCTGCCCATATGCTTCGATTGCCTCGAGCAGGTGGACGCCGCGGAAGTCCGGCCACAGGCGGTCGGTGACGAAGATTTCGCTGTAGGCGATCTGCCAGAGCAGATAGTTCGAGATGCGCATCTCGCCCGAAGTGCGGACCAGGAGGTCGGGGTCGGGCATTTCGCGCGTGTACAGGTACCGCTCGATGTCGGCTTCCGTGACGTGCTCCGGGTGCAGTTGGCCGAGCGCGATCTCGCGGGCGAGCCCCTTGACGGCGTCGACCAGCTCGGCGCGCGCGCCGTAATTCAAAGCCAGGGTCAGCGTGGTGCCCGTATTCGCGGCGGTCTCCTCGGCGGCCCAGTCCATCCGCTCGCGGACCTCGGACGGCAGGTCGTGCGTGCGCCCAATGTACTGGATGCGCACGTTGTTGTCGTTCATCCGGCTCACGTTGCCGGTCAGGTAATTGGATAACAGGCGCATGAGGAAAGACACCTCGAAGCGCGGACGGCGGAGGTTGTTTTCGAGTGAAAACGCGTACAGCGTCAGCCAGGGCAGGTTGATGCGCGCGGCCGTTTCGACGCAGAACTGCACCGACTCGGCCCCTTGTTTGTGGCCCAGGAAGCGCTTGAGCGACCGCTTGCCGGCCCAGCGGCCGTTGCCGTCCATGATGATGGCGACATGCCGGGGCATACGCGCGGGATCGAGCCGGCGATAGACCGACGCTTCTTCCGCGGAAAGCTCGTGGACGCGGCTGGGCTGATCGAGGGGCAACGCGAAAACCTCAGTTCAGACGCTAGCATAGCGAGGAAAGCGCCGCAAAGCGCCGGCCCCGCGCGCGCCGGGCAGCGCCCCGGTCAGGCACGCGCGAGATGGTGCTGCCCGGAGCTGGTTTCCCGCGCCATGTCGCGAACGTGGCGCAGGAGCATGCCCTGCTGGAACGCGTTGAGCCGCGCCGCAAACGGCAGGATTTCCCGGGTGAACGGGTCGGCGAGCACGCCCGCCAGGGCTTCGGCGCGGCGCGAGTGACCGTCCCGCAGCAGCTCCATCATGGGGACGCCCAGCGCCGTGGCGAGCCGCTCCAGCGAGGAGAGGGTAGGCAGGGCCTTGCCGTTCTCGATTTTGGAGATATAGGTGCGGGGCACGTCCATGCGCCCTGAAAGCTGCCGCTGGCTCAGGCCTTTCTCGCGCCGGAGCAAGCGGACCGCCGAGGCGACATCGACCTCTTCGCGGGGTGGAGCGATGGCCGGACGCATGGGAAGCGGGGCGGGCAGCGGCTCTTCCGGTTCAAGCGGCTTGTGGCAGCGCCTGCAGTTGCCGCCGGAAGGGCGGAACTGGACGAGCTGGCATCGTTCGCAGCGCAAGACCTCGCGCGGTTCAATGGCGGCTAGGGTTGTTGCCATAAATTGTCTACGGAGCGCCAGAGCGTGCGAGCCGTGGTGGTGCTGAAACTCCGTTTACCTTGCGCCCCCACTAGGGGGAAGTCAAGGCGGAAATGACCTTCACGTTACTTTGGTCATGTGGAGAATTGGCAGTTCGAGTCATCGACTCAGGAGCGCTTCCATGAGGCTTTCTGGACATGCAACGGGTTGTGCAGAGGTGCCTTCCGAGGTGTGCGGAAGACGCAACCGCCTCGACGGAGCAAGCCGGTTCACACCCGCTCGGGCCGCAGCAGATCCTTGATCGTTTCACGCCGGCGAATCAGCCGCGCACGCTTGCCTTCGACCAGCACCTCGGCGGGGCGGGGGCGGGTGTTGTAGTTCGACGAGAGCGAAAGCCCATAGGCACCGGCATCGAGCACGGCGAGCAGGTCGCCGGGGAGCAGGGGCGGCAGCGTGCGATCGCGGGCCAGAAAGTCGCCCGACTCGCAGACCGGGCCGACCACGTCGACCGTCTCCGGAGCGCCCGCTCCCGGCCCCGTCTCCGGAGCCCCGACCGGCTCGATCGCATGATGCGCCCCGTAAAGCGAAGGCCGGATCAACTCGGTCATGCCGGCATCGGTCACCACGAAGCGTTTGGCTCCGTTCTGCTTCGTGTACACCACCTCGGTGAGGAGCGCGCCGGCCTGCGCGACGAGAAAGCGCCCGGGCTCGAGGAGCAGACCGACGCCCAGCGGCCCAAATGCCGCAAGCACGGCCGCCGCGTAGGCCTCGACACGCGCCCGCGGGTCCCAGTCCGCCCCCTCATACTCGATACCCAGGCCGCCGCCGATGTCCACGGAATGGAGGTGCCGCTCGCCATCCAAACGCAGCTCGCGCACCAGCCCGGCGACCCGTGCCGCTGCCGCGCCGAAGGGGGCGGGGTCGCGGATCTGCGACCCGATGTGGACGCTGACCCCCACCGCCCGGAGGTGCCGGAGCTTGCGCGCCCGCGCGTACAAACCGCGCGCCGCCGCGAACGGCACGCCGAACTTATGCTCGCTTAAACCCGTCGAAATGTACGGGTGCGTTTCGGCGAAGACGTCCGGGTTGACGCGCAGGGCGAAGTCGGCGGTCGCGCCGCGTCGGCTCGCACGCTCCGCCAGCAGCTCCAGCTCGCCCTCGCTTTCGACGTTGAAGACGCGAATGCCCGCCCGCAGGGCCAGGTCGATCTCGTGCGCGGTCTTGCCTACTCCGGAAAAGACGACCCGCTTGGCCGCGCGCCGGCTTACGGTCAATACCCGCTCCAGCTCGCCGCCGGAGACGATGTCGAAACCCGCGCCTTCCCGCGCCAGCAGTTGGAGGATCGCGAGCGCGGAGTTGGCCTTGACCGAGTAGCAAACCAGATGCGTCTGGGCAGCGAAGCTCGCGCGAAACAGCCTGAGCCGGTCTAGAATCGCTGCGGCGGAGTAGACATAAAGCGGGGTGCCGCAGCGCTTCGCGAGATCCGCAAGCGAAACCCGGTCGCAGTGGAGGGCGGCCGCTGGGCCGGGACGGTGGAAGGGGCGGACGGGGGAGCTCACTGCTTTAGCCTATCGCTTCGGATCGAGCGGCGGCTCGGACAGATCCTCGTCGCCGTAAGGGCAGTGCCGGCAGCCTGAGCCGCAGCAAAAGCCGCGTTTGCGGTGGTACGCGGCGGTAAAGACCATGTACTCGCCATCGAAGTAGTAGTCCACGCCCTCGGCTGGCGCTTCCGGCTCGCTCATGGGTGGGCCTCCAGCAATCCCTGCGCTTGCGCGGGCGAGGGCGGAGCCGCGCCTTCAAGCACCCGCGCGGGGCCGCTCGCGAGCAAGGAGTAGGTCCAGGTAAGGGTGCGGCCCGCGATGGCGGGGCTGCGCTCGCCGGGGATGATGATGCCTATGAGGTTCAGCGGGTCGGCGGCGGCGACCGTGACTTCCAGATCGAGTTTCAGCCCGGAGCGCCGGGCCGCGCGCAGGCTTTCGAGCGACTCCGGCAGCGCGAACTGCTCGCCCGCGAAGCCGGAGACGAACCGTCCGCCGCGCACTTCCCCTCGCGCCTCCATGCGGCGGAGTATGGGCTGCAGATCGCGCCATTTCGGGATGTTGGCTTCACGTTCGAGTACATCGCGGAAGACGACCCCGTAGCGCCGCAGCAGCACCATGCAGGCGGAGTGGAGCTCGCGGTCGCGCCGCTCCGCCTCGGCACCGGCGGTTTCAGGCTCGCGCCAGCCTTCTTCCGGCACCAGCAGCGACCAGCGCCCGGCGGCCTGGCGGGAGCCCCGCTTCTGCGCCGCGACCGGGGCGGCAG
>CAXTTW010000018.1:0-14536 GCA_964247255.1 uncultured Acidobacteriaceae bacterium | reverse complement strand
GCACAAAGGTTCCCATCAGGATCTCTTCGGCTTCCACCTCATTGGCGGTCATGTAGTAGGACAGGGAAAAGACGCGGTGCCGATGAGCCTCGAATACATCCCTTTGCTTCTGTTCGGAACTCAGCTCTTGTGCTTCCACCGCCGCGATCCCGCAGGAAACGCGCTGGCGTTGATCAAAGGCGAACAAGGGGAACTCCTCTGTCTGACCGTCTAGAACCGCTGTGGGAAATCCAGGGAAAGAAAAGCAAACAGCTCTACATTACCCTATCGCCGCGACGGTTTTCGTAGCAAAATAGGGCGGCGGGTTTGCCGGAGTGAATGTTGCACTCCGGGGCACCCATGCCATGGCCGCCATGGTAATGCGTGCATGGTTATGGCACTCTAGTGCAGGTTTTACGCGTTCGGGCGGCAAGGAGGAACGGAGCAGCGATGGCCGGTGAGCGCATTCTCGTCGTCGATGACGACCCTTCCGCACGCACGATGCTGGTTTCGCTGCTGCGGCGCGAAGGCTACTCGGTCGAGAGCGCGCGCAACGGCGAGGACGCGCTGCGCGCGCTTGGGGTGCGCACCTTCGAGCTCATCCTGACGGACCTGGTCATGGACCACTACGACGGCATGAAGCTGCTGGAGCAGATCCGGAGGCGCGGCCTTCAAACCCCCGTCATTCTGGTCACAGCCGTCGACCAGACTGAGACAGCGGTGGCCGCGATGCGCGCCGGGGCGCTCGATGTCCTGCTCAAGCCCTTTGACGAGACGGCGCTGTTCGCCTCGATTGGGCGCGGCGTGGCCCACGGAAGCGAATCGCGCCGCGACTCCATCCACCGCAATACGATGGAGCAGCTGGTTGACCAGCGCACGGCGATGCTGCGCGACTCGATGTTCGAGCTCGAGCGGTCCTACGACACTACGCTCGAAGCTCTCGGCGACGCGCTCGATCTGAAGGACACGGAAACCGAGGGCCATTCGCGCCGGGTCACCGCCTACACCATCGCGCTGGCGCGGTCGATGGGCATCGACCACGCGGACATGAAGAGCATTAAGCACGGGGCGTTTCTGCACGATATCGGCAAGATGGCCATTCCCGACGCGATCCTGCTCAAGCCGGGGCGCCTGGACCCGGAGGAGCTGGCCACCATGCGCCAGCATTGCATGCTCGGCTTCCAGATCGTGCGCAAGATCCCCTTTCTGCGCGAGGCGGCGGAGATCGTCTATTCGCACCAGGAGCACTACGACGGCGGCGGATATCCGCGGCAGCTCCATGGCGAGGAGATTCCCCTGGGAGCGCGTATTTTCTCGATTGCCGACACCCTGGACGCGATCACCTCGGACCGGCCGTACCGTCCGGGCTCGCCGTTCAGTTCGGCGCGTATCGAGATCGCCCGCTGTTCGGGCACGCAATTCGATCCCAAGGTGGTGAATGCCTTCCTGTCCGTATCGGTCAAGGTGTGGGAGGAGCTGCGGGACGCGATCCGGGGCCAGCACGAGCCGGCCGAGCCGGCGGGCAAGGGCCAGATTGCCCGGACAAGCCCCTGAAGCAGTTTTTCTGCCACTGTGAAGCCCGGAAAGAACCCAGGTATGGCTTTTCGCGCCGGAAATGCCATTCACGGCGGCTTGCTTCTTGAGCCTTTCAGGAAAGTGCTTCTAGACAAACTCCCGCTCGGGTACCTTTTCTGTCGGTTTACCGGGCTCGGCTTCACGCATGCGCGTCAGTGAGGACCGGTTCCACAGCGCGACGGCGATGCCGCCCAGGCACGCGGAACTTGCAAGAATCAGTGCCATCCGCACAGGCGAGGAACGGGCCTGTCCCGCCCCGGCATCGGGCGGAGTCATGCCGGCTCCGCGCGGCCTGAACCGCTTCAGCAACTTATGTGGAAAACTTTCTCCGGAAATATGTAGACTCCCGCTTGCAAAAATCCAAAAAACAGGTATTCTGAGATCACTTCAGAGGGCAAGTGGCTTCGAAGCTGGTTGTTGATGGTAGCAGACGCTCTCCATCCGGCTCCATCCCAGGACTACCCAAGTTGCGTCACTGGCCTCCCGGCATGAGCAGATTCTGCTCATGCCGTCTTTTTTTGTTTGAGGTGCTTGCGCTAGAATAATCGCGAGGGGGCGTCACGGTTTCGACGGGACTGGTTCGGACAAAGAGGCATGCCGGGGGGCGGGCACCCGTAATCGCTTGCAAAAACAGAATTGCCAACACTGAATTCGCACTCGCAGCTTAATTAATTAAGTTGCCGTTTTCCCGAGCTTTGCCTGTGGGCCCGGAGAGAACGTCATACAGCAGGCTGGCCTTTCCCGCTCGGTCCGTGCGGTAAGGGCGAGATCATCGGACTAGCGCCCGGTTCACCTTGTCCGTTCTGAGGACCGGGAGCGAAGTCTCTGGAACGTGACTGAGCATGGAGCCTCTCTTTGTCGCAAGCAGTTTCGGACGCGGGTTCGACTCCCGCCGCCTCCACCAATTCTTGCCTCGATTTAGGCCGTTGCACATCGCGCAATCTGCCATTAGGATTCTGGCAGATTGCGTCGGAGAGAATGATGTTCGGCCTCAGCCCTCAAGTACCACCTCCTGATGATGCTCACTTCTTTCTGCGCCTGGCCCAAAAGCTGGGTTCCGTCGTACTGCATTCCGACCACGACGTCGCGCGCCTCGTGGACCAGCGGCTCCCCCTTACAGCGCTGGAGGCACTTTCAAGCCACGGACTGACCGACGAAGAAATCTTCAGCTACGTGCTGCCCCGCCGCACGCTGGTCCACCGGCGCAGCCGGAAAGAGCCGCTGACCCACGAAGAGTCGGACCGCGCGGTTCGGATCGCGCGCATCTCGGCGCTGGCCGAGGAAGTTTTCGGCGATGACGCGGCGGCCGGGCAGTGGCTGCGCAAAGCCAAAAAACGCTTTGAAGGGCGGACGCCTCTGGAGATGCTGCGCACCGAAGCCGGCGCTCGTCTGGTGGAGGAGTGGCTGCTGCAACTCGATTTCGGGATGGCCGCATAACGAGTGATCCTGTGGCGGATCAGCAACTACGATTCTCTGGACGGAGTGGGCGGGCTGCTCGTCTCCGGGCGCTGGCACTGCCGGGGCCGCCCGATCCTCTATCTCACCCTCCATCCGGCCACGGCACTCCTGGAGATACTCGTCCACATGGAGTTGGGAGCTGAAGACCTGCCCGCCCGCATCCAGGTGCTCAAGCTGGAAATCCCGGACACGGTTGCGCGCCGGAAGCTCGATGTGGAAGCTCTCCCGGAGGACTGGGCGGACCGGCCCGATCTGACGCAGGCCGCCGGAGGCCGCTGGCTCGCCTCGCGCGCTTCCCTGCTGCTTGAGGTACCCAGCGTGCTCGTCCCGGAAGCAAGCAATATGCTCAGCAATCCTCTGCACCCCGAAGCGGACTCCATGCGGATCGTCAAGCGATACAAATGGCCGCTCGACAAGCGTCTGCTCAAAGCAGGTGTCGAGTGATCTTGGCCTATTTAACTCTCACCCCGTGCGGCTTTTCTTGACGGAAAAGCCGCGTCGAGAGGTGCTTCGCCGGTCTACATCAACCCGAAAACCGCCCATCGCTGAACCGGCTGCGGTGCGCCCATAAGCCCTGTCCGGGATTGTCGACATAGAACACCCGCTCGCCCGCGACCTCGTTCCAGCCGGGCGCAAGGCCGGCGTAGCGGCCCTCGGCTTCCCTGAGATCGCCGAAGCGGAAACCCGCGCCTTCGACCTCCTTGCGGGTGAGCCCGCCGGGGCAGTAGGTGACCTGGAAGCGGCCTTCGGACGAGCCGTGAATGAGGTGAGCGGCGGCACTCAGGTTGCCGCGCAGGTCCTCGTTTCGGGCGACCGCGTCGAGGGTCGCATGGGTCCCGCGGTAGCCGTACTTGCGGATGAGCCGGTCGATGGCAGGGTCTTCGCCGAACTCGTGGACGCCGGGGGCCAGCACGACCAGCTCGGCATCGTCGGCAAGCGCCATGCGCGTGCGGTAAATGGCCTTGTTGCCTAGCCAGGTGCTCCCGAACTCGTCCGGGTCGAGATGGACGACGGCCTTATGGATCGGCTCGTCGAGCAGGGTGAAGTTGACCCGAAGCGCGAGCGCGGCCGCCTGCTCGAAGCACTCGGTATCGTCGCCGAGGAAAAGCCCGCGCAGGACGGGTTTGCCGTCCGCCCCCGGCCCGACCACGGAGAGCACATACACCAGCGGTAGCGCGCCGAGAAACAAGCGAGCCGCCTCGTTCAGAACGCGCCGGACCGGCGTATCGGCGCGGCCCATGATGCGCTCCATGCCGTACACCGCGCCGAGATAGTGGCTGCGGTCGATACCCGCGGCGCCGCCGGTCCCGACGAGGATGTTCTTGACGCCGTTGGCCATGCCGATCACTTCGTGCGGCACCACCTGGCCGATAGAGACGATGAGGTCGAATCCGCCCTCCACCAGCATGCGGTTGACCTCTGCGGGCCAGGCGAAGTCGAGCTTGCCTTCGGACTGCTCGCGGATAAACTCCGGCGGGACCTCGCCGAGAGTGACAACATCCTCGCGCCAGCGGTGGACGCGAAACAGCTCACGTGGAACGCGGGGAAACATGCGGGCCAGCGCGGCATCGGGCATCGGGTTGTGGGTCCCGAGCGCGGGCAGGATCGCCCCGACGCGCGAACCCATTTGCGCGTACAGCTCGCCCGCGATCGCGCCGGCGCGGGAGTGGAACCGGGAGCCGTCCGGCGGGATCAGCAGCACGCGCTTGCGATCGGCGAAGCGGGCGAAGCCCTCCGCGAGGGCAGCCTCGATGTCGGAAGGACCGAGCTCGGCTGTGGGGGAACCCGCGCTGAAGAAAACTGCCATCGATGAAAAGCCTATCGCAGCAGGAGAAAAAATGCCGAGCCCACGCCGGCCAGGCCGCAGGTGAGCCACAGGACGTAATCGCCCGGGTGGCCGCTTTGGAGCGTGCGCAGTGCGGTGAGCGGCCCTTCAAGAAACGCGCCGATCCGCAGGCCGCGCGGCAGCCGCAGGCGGAAGATGGAGGTCGCGGCGAGAAGGGCGGCGAGGGCCAGCGCCAGCAATCCCCGCAAGGCAGCGCCTTCGACAGACTGGACGGGAAAGGCCGGGGCCGGCACGAACCCGCCCGCCCCGGAGTAGGCGGTGTGGATGTACCCGGACTGCGAGGCAAGGCGGGCTGCGGCCTCCAGCACGCCAGGACGAACGCCGGGCAGCCACCCCAGCGCCGCGCCAAGCACGACGCAGAAGGCAGCCGGGAGCCAGTGGTACGGGAAGACCCGGTTGTCCTCTTCTCGGGTTTCGGGCAGCTCGTCGATCTTGGAAGCCTCGTCGACGATGGGCGGGTCGCCCCAGCCGAGAAAGATGCGCATCCCGGACCGCAGGACAGCCGCACCGGTGAGGGTGCCGCCCGCGAGGAAGACCAGCTGCGCCCAGTGGGCGTGGTCGGTGATCAGGGCCTCGCCGAGCGCGGTGGCGAAGGGCGGCGCGGCGGCCAAGCCCAAGGCACCTGCGAACCACAGCACGCCGGTCCAGGGCAGTACTCGGCCTCCCTTCCAAAGCTTGGGCTCGCTGACCGTACGCAGGCGGTGCAGCAGGATGCCCGCGGTAAAAAACAAGCCGGCCTTTGCCAAAGCATGCGCCAGCATGTACAGCAGCATGCCGCCGATGGCCAGAGGGGTGCCGAGGGCGATGGCAATGAGCATGAGCCCGGCGTGGGTGATAGTCGAAAAGGCGAGCATGCGCTTGAGGTGGTGCTCGGCGTAGCACATGACCCCGCCGAGCAGGACCGTCAGGCAGCCTAGGGCAAGGAACGGCCCGCGCACGTCAAGCCCGGCGAACAAAACCGTGTGCAGGCGCAGGACGGCATACAGGCCGAGCTCGACCATGATGCCCGAGAACAGGACGCACACCGGGGTAGGGGCGACGGCGTGCGCGTCCGGCAGCCAGAAATGGAACGGCACGATGGCAGCCTTGACGAAGAAGCCGCAGAAGAGCAGTGTCGCGGCGAACAGGACGGTGGGGTCGTGGTGCCCGGCGAGGGCCGCGCCGATCTGGGCCATATTGAGCGCGCCGGTTGTCGCATACAGCATGCCGATACCGGTGAGCACGAGAAACGCCGCGATGGTGTTGGTGACGGCGAAGTTGAACGCGCCCTGGAGAGGGGCGGCTTCGCGAGTCTGGAGGCCGCACAGGGCAAAGGCGGCGGTGCTCATCAGCTCGAAAAAGACGAACATGTTGAACAGGTCGCCGGTGAGCGCGAAGCCGCACATGGCCGCGAGAAACACCATCATAAGCGGCTGCAGGTGGCCCGCGCCCGCGTCGACAAAGCGCCAGGAGAAGATCGCCGCGAGCGTGCTGAGCAGCGCCGCAAGCGTGGCGACGCAGGCCCCGGCGGGGTCGACGACGAAAGCAATGCCGATGGCCTGCGAGCCGCGCGGGTACCAGCCGCCGAACCAGTACACCGCCGTATGCGCGAAGGAGCGGGCAAGCAGCGACGCGCAGATCGCGAGGGTCGCGGCCGAAACGGCGATGGCGATCGAGTCCGCGGCGGCACGCGGGATCGACCGGCGCAGGGCGGCGAGCAGGGCCGCGCCCAGCAGCGGCAGAACGACGGGGAGCGGGATAAGCGGGCTCAGCATCAGCCTCGCATCGCGCGGAGGTCGGCCGGGTCGGCGGTTCCGGACTTCTCGTGCGCCTTGACGACCATGGCCAGTAGCAGCGCGACCACCACCGCTTCGACGACGACGTCGGTCAGCATCAGCGCCTGCACGACGGGGTCGACAGTAAGGGTGCCGACTGGGATGTCCGCGAAGACCGGCGCGGTGCCGCCGGCGCGCCAGCCGATGCCCAGCAGCAGCATGTACGTGGAGCTTTGCAGGATGGCCAGACAGATGACGGAGTGGACCAGATGGCGGCTCGATACAAGCCCGTACAAGCCGCAGCAGAACAGCCAGCCGGCCACGAGAAAAGGGAGGTGCGCGATCACGCCGGGCCTTTGTGCATCACGATTGCCTGCAGGTACGTGTAGATGACGAGCAGAAACGCCGCGGTGACCTCGACGCCGACCGTGGCGGAGATGAGCGCGATGGTGCCCGAGGAAAAGACGTTGCCGGTGGTGCCGAAGGGCAAAACATTGGTGAGGAACGGCGCGGCCATGAACAGCGGAGCCAAGCCGATGAGACCGTACGCGCCCGCGCCGGCCGCCTCGACGACCTCGACCAGGCGGCTGGACGTGACGCGGGCGAAGGCTTCCGTGTTCTCGGCGAGGTAGACGAGCAGCGGCGCGGTCGCGAGGATGACCCCGGCCTGGAAACCCCCGCCCGGCGTGAGGTTGCCATGGAGGCCGATATAGAAGCCGAAGATGATGCACAGCCCGGCGACCGGGACGACGAGGGTGCGAATGGTGGGGCTGAGGGGGACGCGGTCATTGATTTTCGCGGGCAAGTCCCGCGCGGCGGAAGGACCTGCGTCTTCATCCTGCCGGAGCAGAAGCATAACGCCGAGGGCGGCGGTGAAGAGGATGAACTCCTCGCCCAGGGTGTCGAAGCCGCGATAGTCGTAGTTGATGGCGTTGATGGTGTCGGTGGCGTGCCGCTCGTAGACGGCCATGCGCTGCACGTACGTGCCGTAGGGCCCATTGAAGCTGCCCCAGCGCGGCAGCCCGAGCGCGGCGGCGGCGTACAGGGCGAAAAACACCGCCCCGGCGACGAGAAACAGGCGGACGCGCAAACGTTCAGGCATCGTGGACATCCTCGTCGCGCTCCCCACCGTGTTCCCTGTCGCGCTTGGCCGCCTGGATCTTCAACCGCGACAGCGCCAGCATGACCATGAGCGGCAGGGCCACCGCGCCCACGGTGAACTGCGACAGCGCCACGTCCGGAGCCTGGAAGAAGAAAAACATGAGCCCGGTGAGCAGGCCGTAGAAGCCGAGCGCGACCACCTGCTCCGTGGTATCGCGGGTGCGCACGACCGCCAGGCCGGCGGCGGCGATGAGCAGCAGGAGGGCGGAGCCGAAAACGGTCATTTCCGTTTCTCCTCGAACTCGAGCGCCTTCGGGTCGGTGGCTTCGAGGTGGCCCAAGTCGCGCAAGCGGAAAGCGCGCGCCGTCGCGTGCGTCACGACCGAGTTGAACAACAGCAGGATCGCGGCGATCAGGGTCGTTTTGAGCGCGACCTGGCTCCACCCCAGCTGCAGCCAGGTCGCCAGCGCCAGGGCGACGATGCCGAGTGCAGCAGGCAAAGCGAGGAAGTGCAGCGCCTGCATAGGCTCGCGCATGCGAATCATTCCGAGCACCCCGGCCCAGCAGCAGGCCGTTGTGAAGATCAGCAGGATCGCCGTTACAGGTGCTTGGCTCATAGATGTTTCTCGAGAAAGCGCGCGTACACCAGCCCGCCGCCGAAGGACATGATCGCGAGGGTCAGAGGCAGGTCGATATAGGGGATGCGGTCCCAACCGACAGTGAACAGGACCATGGCGATGGTAAGCAGAAGGCTCGCCATCTGGACACCCACCAGGCGGCGCTCCGGCGAGCCGCGCAGGGCCATCCACGCGCACGGCAGCAGGGCCGCGCTCACGGCAACGCCGGTCCAAACCCAGAGATTCAAGCGCGGCGCTCGCTCGCACCCAGGTCGCGAGCCATCGCGGGCAGGGAGGTCGCTTTCAGCTGGTGCAAGAGCAGCAGGCGCTCGCGCTGGTCTACCCCGAGCACGATCGTGTTGGGGCTGGCGGTCATGTAGGTCACGGCGAGCACCTCGCGGCCGCGCAGGAGCCGGTCGCGCTCGGAAGCCTCAAACCCGTACACGGCATAGACGGACTCCGCTTTGCGGCGGCCGGTCAAGTCCTGCCAAAGCACGCGCACGACGAGGAGGGCGTCCTGCGCGATGGATGCGGGGACGTGGACGATCTGCGCGAGATCGGACGGGCGCAGGTTGACCTGGGCCGGGCGAGCCTGCCAGACAAAAGCGAGAAACGCGGCCGAAGCGGCGGTCGAAAGCGCGCCGACCAGCATCTCCTGCGGCTTAAACCCGGCGACGAACACGAGCCACAGGACAAACATCGCGGCGGCGATGGCGGCGTAGTGTTTAGGGCGAAGCGGCTCGGGCATGGAGCCTGAGACTCACGCCCGCTCCGGAGAGATGCCTGAGCTTCGAACAGCAGTTTGAGGGCGGGCGTGGCTCAGCCTGAGACTCACGCCCGCTCCGGGGAGATGCCTGAGCTTCGAACAGCAGTTTGAGGGCGGGCGTGGCTCAGCCTGAGACTCACGCCCGCTCCGGGGAGATGCCTGCGCTTTCACTCGCGCTTTCAGGGCGGGCGTGGCTCAGCCTGAGACTCACGCCCGCTCCCGGACATCCTTGGCGCGACGGCCGCATGTTGGGTAAGCAAAGAGCGAGCACTTTCACAAAGCGGAGAGCTGCGCGCCGGCATCAAGCGCGTTCAAGCCGCCCTAGACGCCGCTCATGGCTGGTCGCCAACTCGATCAGCTCCTTCATGGCGGTGAGAATCTGAGTGACGGTGGCTTGCTGAGCGGCCGACTCCACGGTCAGCTTGTCGACGTTTTCGCGCTGACTGTCGATGTTTTCACGCTGAAGCTGCAATTTTTTGCCCAAGCCCGCGCATTTCATGCTGAAACAGCTCCACGCTCTGGGCCAAGGCTTCGTGCCGCTCGGTCAGCCGCTGGATTCGCTCGTTGAAGTCGTCCGTGCGGATAGGCTACACCTTGCGGCCGGCGCGAAAACACTCACTTGCCCGCCGGGGTTCCCTTCCCCTCCGCTACGGTTGCGATCGCGTCCACCGGCGGCGGCGGCACCGTCTCGCGCAACCCACTGGGCCAGCGAATTTCAAGCTTCTCGACCGCGGTGGAAGAACCCAGGCCGAAGTGCAGGCGCGGGTCGCATGTCGAGGCGTAGGAGCCGCCGCTGACGACGTCGCCGCGCTGCCGGACCCCGCCCGCCGTGACCCACACAGTCGCGCCAATCGCGTCGCGCGGGCTCTTCGGGCCGCCGACCAGCTTCAGCTCCACCCAGTGATTGCCGGTTTTGGTGACGTTGTGCAGGAACGACGGCGTCCCGTCGACGTTGTTGATGATCGCGTCGAGCCTACCCTCATTGAACAGGTCGCCCCAGGCCAGCCCCCGGCCGGCGCCGATCTTCGCGAGCGAGGTGCCCTCGACCGCCGGAACGAGCGCGAGCTTGCCCCGCTCGTTGTGGAACAGAAGCGGCCGCTCCTCAAAGGTGGTCCCCCACTGCTCCTTGTCCACCTGCGGGTACACGTGGCCGTTCGCCTCCAGCAGGTCCAGCCAGCCGTCGTTGTCGTAGTCCAGGAAGCCCGCGCCCCAGCCCAGGAAAGGCGTGGTCGCCTCGGCGATCCCCATCGGGTAGCTCACGTCGGTGAAGTTGCCGCCGCCGTCGTTGCGGTACAGCACCTTGTAGTCGTCGGAGAAGGTGGTATTGAACAGGTCCACGTTGCCGGAGTGGCGCAGGTCGCCGGACGCGATGCCCATCGACGCCGTCTCGCGGCCCGCGTCGTTGAGCGCATAGCCGGAGGAAAAGCTCGCATCCTCGAAGGTACCGTCGCCCTTGTTCAGGTATAGGTAGTTGGGCGTGGAGTCGTCGGCCACTAGCAGGTCCGGGCGGCCGTCGTTATTCACGTCGATGAACAGCGAGGCCAGCCCGTAATATTTGCCCTTCGCGTCGTCGACGCCGGCCTTGGCGCTCGTGTCGGTAAAGGTACCGTCGCCGTTGTTGCGGAACAGGTGGTCGGCCTCGCCCTCCAGCCCGCGCGGTCCACACATCACCGGCGCGCCCCGAAACTGGCAAAATTGGACCGGCTTGCCCACCTGTGAGCGGTCGAAGTGGACGTACCCCGGCACGAACAGGTCGAGCCGTCCATCGCCGTCGTAGTCGCCCCAGGTGGCTCCAGTGGACCAGCCGCCGACCGTGACCCCGGCCTTCTCGCCCACGTCGGTAAAGGTCCCGTTGCGGTTATTGTGGAAGAGCCGGTTGCGCCCATAGTTCGCGACGAAGAGGTCCGGCCAGCCGTCGTTGTCGTAGTCCGCGGCGGAGGCCCCGAAGCCCCAGCGCTCGTTCGCGACCCCCGCTTTCGCGGTCACGTCGGTAAAGGTGCCGTCGTGGTTATTGCGGTACAGCGCGGCCTTCGGCGCGGGGGCCTTCCCCGCTTCCGCCTCAAAGGTCGAACCGTTGACCATATAAATATCGAGCCAGCCGTCGTTGTCGTAGTCCAGCAATGCCACGCCGGAGCCCGGCGTTTCGACGATAAAGTCCTTGCGGCGCGAGCCCATGGTGTTGTGGAACTTCGCGAGGCCGGACTTTTCGGCAATGTCCTCGAAGACGACCGGACCGGTCTTGACAAAGCCCCCGGCGGTGATGGGGCGGTGCTGCGCGTCGAGCACCACGGTCGCGGGCGCGCCTGTCTGCACGGTAGTCTGCATCCCGCCGGGGGCCTGCGCCCGCCCGAATGCCGCGCCGAGCAGGACCGCAAATGCGAACTGGAGCGCGCCGCGAAGCATGAACCCTCTACCCCGGAGAAACATAAGTTTGCAAGCCCGAGTAGACCATATCCTGCCTCCAACGCGTGCTACCCGTCCGTCTTTGAGTAGGTGAAAGCGGGCCCGGCCTCGCGCGCTTGCCGGGCCGGGCAAGCTCGTATCGTTAACGTGTCTATGAAAAACCCGTACATCCGCATCTTCCGCTCTCACAAAACGGTTTCCGGCGAGCACTCACGCCTGCTCGCCTGTGCCGTACTGCTCGGTGCCCTCGCCTTGCCCGGGCAAGCGCAAACCACCAAGGCCCAGCTATTCGGTGTGGTGCATGACGGCACCGGGGCGGCCGTGCCCGGATCCGCCGTCACCCTTACCAGCAACTTGACCAACAAGAGCCGGACCGTCCAGGCGGATGGGTCCGGCAATTTTTCATTCCTCGACCTGGAGCCCGACGCCTACACCCTGCACACCGTGCACGAGGGTTTCAGCACCAGCGATGAGAAGGGCGTGACGCTCTCCGCCCGGCAGCAGCTGCGGCTGGAGGTGACCTTGCAGCCGGCGAGCGTGGCGCAGGCGGTCACGGTCTCGGCCTCGAGCGAAGGCGCGCTCAACACCGAAGACTCCTCGATCGCCGCCGCGCTGACCCCCCAGGACGTGCTCGCTCTGCCGGCGAACTACCGGGGCAACGGCTCCACCAGCCCGCTGTCGGTCATTCAGACACTTCCCGGCGTGCAGCCGGACTCCGGCAACTTCCCGCCTTCGGCTTCCGCCTCGCCCAACCCGGCCGTGAACTTTTCCATCCAGGGCGGGCTGCCCTCGCAGTCCGAGACCACGGTGGACGGCATATCCGCCCAGAACCTGACCACCAACAGCGTGCAGGCCGACGCCTTCCCTTCCGCCCAATCGATCGCGGAGATCCGGGTCGACGGGGTGAACAATAATGCCGAGTTCGGCCAGCCGGGCGAGATCACGACCGTGACCAAGCAGGGCTCGAACACGCTGCACGGCGCGGCATTCTGGTATTTCCAGAACCAGGCCTTCGACGCGATCCCTTACGGCGCGGGCACCAAGCCGCACAAGGTAGCGAACGACTTCGGCGGGTCCCTGGGCGGCCCGGTGGTCATCCCGCACCTGTACAACGGGCACGACAGGACGTTCTTCTTCGGCACTTACGAAGGATTGCGGTTTCCGCAAGCGGTGGTGGCGCAGTACCTAGTCCCGACCGCGGCGGAGAAGCAAGGCAACTTCGCCGCGGAGCCCGCGGCGCTGCGCAACCCGTTTACTGGCGGCACTTATGCCGGCAACCGCTTGCCCGCGGTCAATCCCAGCTCGGCGGCGTTCTTGTCGCTCTTTCCCGACCCCAACATAGGCAACACGCAGTCGGTCGCGGCGGCGCAGGCGGGCCTGGGCTATAACTACCGGGTACAAAAAGACAACTCCATCCAGTCGAACCAGTTCGACGTGCGCGGCGATCAGTCCTTAGGCACCAAGGCCTTTGTGTACGGGCGGTTCACCTGGAAGAACATCGCACAAAGCGCGCCCAATGCGCTGCTGCTGCCCAACTCCGACGACTTCGCGCAGTACCGCATCTTCGCGAGCTCCTTCAACTACACCTTTACGCCGACGATCTCGAACGAGTTCCGCTTCGGTTTCACCCTGGAGCAGGACGGGCTTACCACGCCCCTCGACGGCGCAAGCTACAGCAACGCGGCCGGCTTCACGGGCATCGGGCCGAGCTACCCGTTCAACGGCATCACTTATCTCGGCTTCAGCCAGCTTACTTCGTTGACGACCCCGAACGGCAACGGCCGGCTCAACACCAGCCAATCCTCGCGGCTGTTTCAGTATGTTGACAACCTGACCTGGCAAAAGGGCGGACACACCCTGCGCTTCGGCATGGATATCCGGACGCTCCAGGCCAATACCCCCGTGGATGCCACGCCCGGCGATAACTACGGCGCATTCAACTTCAACAACTCCGCCTTTACCGGCAACGAGTTCGCCGACTTCCTCATCGGCGCGCCGTACCAATCGCAGCCGGACACCATCAAGGTCAACAATCGAGGGCGGGCGAAAGCCTACGCCGTATATGCGGAAGATAACTGGCATGCGACCCCGAGCCTGAACCTGAACTTCGGGCTTCGCTATGAGTACCACCCGCCCTTCTCTGCGCTCGACGGCAACCTGGGCAACTTCGACCCGAGCGTCCCCCGCTCCGGGCGTTTGATCTATCCCGCGGGCGCGGCCGGGCTGCTCTCCGTCCAGGAGCTGGCGAACTTCAACGCCTGCCCCTCCGCCGGGATCGCGAACCCCTATGCCACCGGCGGCGCGCAGAACGGCGCGCCCTGCACCCCGGTGCTCACCAATACGCAGGCCGGTCTGACGCCCGGGCTGCGCCACGCGCCGCTGCTCCGTTTTGAGCCGCGCCTGGGCTTTGCATACCGCCCGTTCGGCGGCAACAGGACCGTGGTCTCGGGCGGGGCGGGCTACTACAACATCACCACCTCCGGCGCGCTCTTCTACGCGCTCACCGGTACGCTCGACAGCAACGTGCAGCTGTTTACCAACATGGAGGGCGCGGGCGGCCCGGCGATCGTGTTTCCTAACATCGGCCTGGGCGCGACGTTTACGCCACAGTTCGGGACCAACAGCTTCGTTTCCGCCAACGACATCAATTGGCACGATCCGTACTCGCTGCAAACCGCGCTCACGGTGGAGCACGAGTTTCCCGGCGAGCTGGCGGCGCGCGTTTCCTACATCGGCCTCCAGACCCGGCACCTGGTCTGGCAGCCCAACCTGAACGACCTGCCGCTCTCGACGACGATCCGCGCCGCCGACCAGCCGCTTTCGGCGTTTCCCTTTCCCAATTACCAGACCATCGACACGCGCTCCACCTCAGCCAACGCGAGCTACAACTCGCTGCAAGGGCAGCTGTCGCGGCGGTTCCGGCAGGGGGTCTCATTCACTGCCGCGTACACCTGGGCCAAGAACCTGAGCGACAACCAGGGCACCTACGGCGCGGCCGGGGCCCTCGCAAGCTCGTTTACCGCCGACCAGGGCGGCTA
>CAXTTW010000017.1:1649-15087 GCA_964247255.1 uncultured Acidobacteriaceae bacterium | reverse complement strand
GGTTTGGGGCGTCGGCGTTTGCCCGGGCTGCTGCCCCGGAGAACCGATCTGGGCCAGGGAAGCCGTTCCGGACAGGGAGGCGAGCGCGAGGGCGGCGAAGGCGAGGGAGCGTTTGGGCATGGTGTGGGGACCTCCGCCTGCCTGAAGCAAGCGACATACGTATAGACCCAGTATGCGCCGAACGGTTGCGCTCGGCTCGCGCGGTTGCGGGGCGGCGCATGAAAAAGCGCGCGCGGCGGGGAAAAACTTTTACACTTATCCGCAAATGGATTTCATGGCGGAAGCGCACCCGAGCTCGACATCCCTGCAGAACCTCCAACACCCCATCACCCTGGCCATCGATATCGGCGGCACGGGCCTGAAAATCATGGCGCTCGACGCCTCCGCCAAGCCCATCACGCAGCGCCTGCGCACCGAAACGCCCATCAAGCCCACTCCGCTGCGGGTGCTCAACGAGCTTGAGAAGCTGCGCGCCGAGACCCCGGCGTTCGACCGCGTTTCAGCCGGGTTTCCGGGCGTTATCAAGAACGGCCGCACCCTGACCGCGGCCAATCTCCACCCGGAGTGGGTCGGCTTCGACCTGCAGGGCGAGCTCGAAAAGCAGTGGGGCAAGCCGACCCGGGTGGCGAACGACGCCGCTGTCCAGGGCTACGGCGCGATCAAGGGCGTGGGCGTGGAGCTGGTGTTGACGCTTGGCACTGGCATGGGCTCGGCCTTGTTTACCCGCGGCCGCCTCGCCCCGGGCCTCGAGCTCGGTCATCATCCCTTCCGCAAGGGTCGCGAGTATGAGGACTACCTGGGCCGCCGCGGCCTGAAGGAGCACGGGCCCAAGAAGTGGAATAAGCTGCTCCAGAAAGCTATCGACCAAACCTCGCGAACCTTCAACTGGGACTCGCTCTACATCGGCGGCGGCAACGCGAAGCTGGTCAGCTTCCCCCTGCCGCCGAACGTCAGCCTGGTTTCGAACCAGGACGGCCTGCTCGGCGGCATCAAGCTGTGGGCAGACAACGACGACAAGCCGGAGCAGAGTCAGCCTTGACGGCTACCTGATCAGGGGAGCCACGCCGCTCGCGAACGGCCAGCCCTGCGTCTCGTCCGTTCCGACCTCCCAGTCGAACGCTCCGCGTACCGCCGGGTAAGCCGCCGCCGCCGCGTTCCAGGTCGCGGCCGCCTGCGACTCACTCATGTAGTTGGGCAGAGTATTGAGCCCCAGGCCGAGAACCACATGATCCGCGCCGAGCAGGGAAACCCAGGTCGGCAGATTTGTGGCGACATAGGAGGGATCGGCGAGGTTCGGCCCGTCGTAGTACTGCGGGGCCGCATAGTCGAGAGCCCCGGCCTCGAACATGGCCTTGCAAAAGTCCCGGTCCACCTGGTTCCACGGCGCTGGGGGCGCGGTGATCAGGAACCCCGGGTAGCGCTGCTTGAGCTGGAGGCTGATCCAGATCATCTCGGTCGTGTCCGGTGCTTGGCTGCCCTCGAAAGTGTTCCAGTCCAGCCCGTCAAGGCCGCCGAACTGCCCGATCAGCGCCTCGATGCTGTCGAGGAAGGCCTGCGACTTGGCGCGGGTCGGGAAGCTCATGCCGTTGCCCGCGCCGCCGACCGAGAGGAGGATCCTGCGGCCCTGGACGGCTCGCGCGTACTGGATGTCGCTCACGAAGTTGGCAGCCGCGCCCCGTCCGTCGCCGGGTGCCGTCCAGGAAACCGCCCCAGTGGTACCCGGCGCGCCGCCGACCGGGACCGCCGCGAACAGATAGACGAGGTTATAGTTCGGGTTCAGGTCGCGGATGCGCGGCGGCGAGGGCTTCCAGTTCGGGTAGTAGCCCGCGATGACCTTGTCCGGCAGCACGGTCCGGCCGGTCACCGGCGTGCAGGAAGCCGGGGCCCAATACCAGGTGCTGATGGTGGGGTCAGTCGCGTCCGTACCGTCGGCAACCACGTTGACGACCTTGTACAAGCCGCCGTTCTGGCCGTAGCGGACGACCGTGCCGAGGCTGTAATCGACGCCCGCGGTCCAGGGGACCACCGAGCAGTTCTGGGCGAGGGCAGCCCCGGCCGCGCATGAGGCAGCCGAAAGCGAGAGCAGGCAAACGAGGGGGAAACGTTTGATCGCGCGCATGGCCGCCATGGTACACGGCGGAAGCGGGACAGGGACAGCGCCCCTCGAAGCGGGCGCATCCACCGCAGGCTCGGTAGAGCCCCCGGAGGAGACACCCGAAGCCGCACCGCTTTTTACTGCTCGTAGTACTCCAGCCCGAGATGCGTGATCAGCTCCTCGCCCATGACGTGGCGAAGCGTGTTCTTGAGCTTCATGAGCTGGATGAACAAGTCGTGCTCCGGGTAAAGCCCGGCTGCCGTCTGCGGCGCCTTGAAGTAAAAGCTCAGCCACTCCTGAATGCCCGCAGCAGCCAGCTCCGGGGTGCGCTTGGCCAGGTCCATGAAGAGAATCAGATCGAGCGCCAGCGGAGCCGCGAGAATCGAGTCCCGGCACAGGAAGTCCACCTTGATCTGCATCGGGTATCCCAGCCACCCGAAGATGTCGATGTTGTCCCAGCCTTCCTTGTTGTCGCCGCGCGGCGGGTAGTAGTTGATCCGCACCTTGTGGTACATGTCCGAGTAAAGGTCCGGGTACAGCTCCGGCTGGAGGATGTACTCGAGCGCGCCCAGCTTCGACTCTTCCTTGGTCTTGAACGACTCGGGGTCGTCGAGCACCTCGCCGTCCCGGTTGCCCAGGATATTCGTCGAGTACCACCCCGCCACGCCCAGCATGCGCGCCTTGAACGCCGGGGCGAGCACCGTTTTCAGGAACGTCTGCCCGGTCTTGAAATCCTTGCCGCAGATCGGCGTCTTCGTCTGCTTCGCCAGTTCCACCATGCACGGCAGGTCGACCGTCAGATTCGGCGCGCCGTTTGCGAAGGGGACGCCTTCCTTGAGCGCCGCGTACGCGTAAATCTGCGAAGGCGCGATCGCCGGGTCGTCGTCGTTCAGCCCTTGCTCGAATGCGGCCAGGGTCGCGTGGACCGCCGTCGGCTCGATGAAGATCTCCGTCGAGCCGCACCAGATCACCACCACCCGCTCGACCGTCGCCGAAAACGCCGCGATGTCGGACCTGAGCTGCTGGGCCAGATCGCACTTCGAGCGGCCCTGCTTCACGTGCGTGCCGCTCAGACGCTTCACGTAGTGCTGGTCAAACACTGCCGGCATCGGCTTGATCGCTTCGAGAAACGGCCGGATGGTCTCGAGGTGCGACCGCTCCAGAACGTTGGCCGTCGAAGCCGCCTGGTACATGTTCTCGTCGTAGATGTCCCAGCCGGTGAAGACGATATCATTCAGATCGGCGAGCGGCGCGAAATCCTTGATCAGCGGCGAGTGCTCGTCGGTCCGCTTGCCGAGCCGGATGTGGCCCATCTGCGTCAGCGAGCCGATCGGC
Organism: uncultured Acidobacteriaceae bacterium; assembly: GCA_964247255.1. GTDB lineage: Bacteria > Acidobacteriota > Terriglobia > Terriglobales > Acidobacteriaceae > EB88. Next base: position 11,657 of record CAXTTW010000017.1, on the reverse strand, counting down.
TTCGACAGCCCCTTGCGCACCGCCTCGACGCCCGCGATCAAGGTCGTCGCGACCGCGCCCATGCCCACCACCATCACGCCCAGCTTGCCGGTCGGCTGCTTGGGCTTTTCCGTTGCTTCCATTCCTTGTACGTGTCCTTCCGCGCGAGCTGCGCTCCTGAAGCTACAAAGCTCCAAAGCGTTTAGTCTCTCCCCCGCGCCGTCCTTTGGCAAGCCTTGGAAGGCCGTTCTCCCGAAGGTACAGGGGCCGGGCTCTCGTGAACGCGGCTTGTCCGGCGGGAGAAGCGGCACGGAGATCCACTTCGCGCTGCACGGTATCAGGCGAAGGGCGTCATGCGGCGGCGGGCTCTCGCGACCGCCTCAAGTGGCTCCAGACGAACCAGACGATGGCCGCGAGCAGCAGGAGCTCGACAGCCAGGTGGAAGCGATGAAAGACATACTTGAACCGGGGATCGTTGTTCCAGCGGTCCCCGAGCTTCGCCCCCACGTATGCCAGCACGAAGCACCACGGCCACGAGCCCAGAAACGTGTACAGGTGAAACCGGACCTGCGGCATGCGCGCGATGCCCGCCGGCAGGGCGATAAAGGTCCGCACCACGGGCAGCAGCCGACCGACCAGCACCGTCGCCGCCCCGTACCGCTCAAAGAAGCGCGTCGTCCGGTCCAGGTCCGCTCGGCTTAGCAGGACGTAGCGGCCGAAGCGCTCGACGAGCGGCCTGCCACCCCAGGCGCCTATCCAGTACGCGACCGCCGAGCCCAGGTTGCACCCGAGCGCCCCCGCGGTCGCCACGCCCCACAGCGTGAGGTGGTGGAGGTACACCTGGTAGCCCGCGAAGGGCATGATGATTTCGGACGGCAACGGCACGCAGGCCGATTCGATACCCATGAGCAGCGCCACGCCGAAGTAGCCCGTCGCCCCGATGACCGCGATGATGAAGCCGGCCAACCCGGCGATGATTTTCTCTGACATGCCCGCGAAGTATACCCTCACAGTATCGACCGCAAGGAGCGAAACATGAGCCAGAATAAGAAAATCTCCGCCCGCAACCAACTGCGCGGCACCATCGAGGAGATCGCGCTCGGCGTGGTCACCGCCAAGGTCACCATGCGGGTGGGGGACAACCTGATCGAAAGCGTCATCACCCGGCAAAGCGTTGAGGAGATGGAGCTCAAGAAAGGCGACCCGGTCACCGCGCTGATCAAGTCGACCGAGGTGCTGCTGATGGCCGACTGACCGCGAGCTCGGCCATGCGCACGGCGCTTTTGCCCGAGCGCATGCCATCCAGGAAGCGTTCGGCCAGGGCTTCCGTGGTCAGGTACTTGGCGGTAAATCGACGGCAGGCTTCGAAGGTGTCTTCGTGGATGGCCGCCGGCACTCCGGGCCATCGCCTCGCCTTCAACAGAAAGCGTTTGGGCAGCGTGGTCATGGTGTGGGACGGGCACTTCTCGAGATCGATGAAATGCGGCACGCAGCCGTTCGCCAGGATTTCGTAGTGGCGCAGGCAGTCCCACCCGGCTTTTTTCATCGTGATGGCGACCATGCTGGTCGCGTAGTCGTCGTAGTAGGCCTGCTCGTCTTGAAAGACATACGTCTCGGGTCTGCCAGGGACGACAGTAGCCAACGCTTTGGTTTTGGCCGGCACGGACCGGCGTACCGCGTCTTTCGGGATGGCGAAGCCGATGGGAAGGCAGTGCCGCATCGCCCGGGTACACTCGCGCTTGAAGTAGTGCCCGAGACCGAGTAAATTATCGCGCAGCATCGGTCCGTCTTCTCCATCGACAAATGCGATGCGCGAAGCCGGATAGCTTCGGCGGACCAGGTCGAACCCGTCCAGGTTCCGCCACGCGGAACCGTACACCACGTAGTCGAAAAAGCGTGCTTCGATCTTGGCGCGCAGGTCTTCGCGGTCCACCGCCGCTTCGTCGAGCCTGCCGTAGAGGGTGAAGCCGCGCCCATACAGGCGCTGCTTGATCTCCGGCGTGATCCCGGAGCGGTACATGTACCAGAGCCGCCGGGCGTCGACGACCTCCGGCCCAAAGAGCTCCCGCAGGCCGTGGAAGAGCATGTCGCACTGGTAGTCCGGCATCTCGCCGCCGGAGAGGTAAAGGATCTTCAATGGCCCGCCAGCACGAAAAAAGTCGTGACGTAGTAGTGCGAGCGCAACCTGTAACCTTGTTGCTTTAGAAAGGCGGCCGTCGGGTTCGCGCCGGCATTTTCAAGGTCCAGGTCATGGATCTCGACGCTGATCACCTCGGGGCGGTACTTTGTCCAGTCGTTGGAAAGAAGAACCTCGCGATCCCAACCTTCGCAATCGACGTTCAGGTAGTCGATAGCTGTGTTCGCCGGCATGGCCCGGTCGAGAATCTCCGATAAAGGGCATGTGGGCACGGTCACTGTAGCGCCACGGCGAAACTGGCCGGACCGCTCTCCGGCAAGTGCCTGGTCGAAGGTGTTGACCGCGCCGTCTTGAAAGAGATGGAACTCGCGGCTGCCCCGCTCCATTGCAACCCCAATGTGAATGTTGACGTCGCCCGGACGCGCCGCTCGAAACTTCGCCACCGCGCGCGGGTCCGCGTCGAGGTTGATGCCCCTCCAGCCGAGCGCCCGGTGCAGGAGGTGGGTGTTGGAGTAGCGCAGCGGGTCGTGGCAGCCGACATCCACATAGAAGCCGTTTGCGCGGTTGCCGAAAAGGTGCCACAAAAAGCAGTCCTCGCCAAACTGCGAGAAGTGCAGCCGCGCATGATCTTCCGCTGCAAGGGTCAGCACGCCGCGTGCTCTTGGATCGAGGCACAGTTCCACGAAGAGTTCCTAGGCAAGCGTCGAAAGTCGTTGATCGGTGAGCGCCGCAGCGGGGCGCTCGGGCCGGCGCAGGTAGCCTTGCACCTGGGCCCGCTCCGCCTCGGAGAGCAATTGCTTGCGAAGATGCACGCGCATGGAGTCCACCGCGCGCGGGGTTCGAATCAGCTCGTCGCCGCCTACCTTACCCTTCAGGCTTTCGCCGAGCGGGCTCAGCACGAAGTCGAGCTTGGCGATCGAGAACCGGGCCTCGGTCCAGCCCATGTACCAGAACCACTCGGTGTAGTAGAGCCAGCTGCGCTCGTTGAAGGCTCGTACGTGCGTGGGATCCTGCCATGCCCCGCAGGCAAGGTCGTACGGGACATGGATGTCGAAAACTCCTCCGGGTCTGAGCAGCCTGAGTGCCGCCGACATGGCGGCCATCAGGTTCGGGATATGTTCGAGCACGTCGTTCGCCGCGATTTCATCGAACCACCCGGGCGCGAGCTCCGCCCGTCCGAAGCGCCCGGTTTCGACCGTGACAGGCCATGCCAGAGGCTGCGAAAGATCGAGTACCGCGTCTGGACGCCAGTAGTCGCTGATGTCGATGTTCAGGCAGTCCGCGCGCCAGTCCTTGCCGCTGCCCAGGTTCAGTTTGCGAGGCAAGGCCGGCTCCGGGGCGAGCGGCAAGGCCAGCGCCGCGAGCGCCGGGCGGAGCAGCGCCGCCTGGTCCCGCTCCCGGAAGAGCATGCGCGCCCGCAACTCCAGAACCTTGCGCGCTTCGTCGTTGGCGAGAAAGTCGAGACACCCGCGCACCAGCTCGTCATAGGGAAAAACCGCGACCCCTCCCGCGAGGCCGCCGAGGTCCGGCGACGGCTCCGTGACGACGGCCTTGCCGTTGGCAAGCAGGTACGAGACCCGCACCACCTCGAAGACTTTCGACTCGTAAAAGTGCACGTTCAGGACGAGCTTGGAGCGCGCGATCAGCCGGTCCCGCTCCGCCCCGTACACGCCGAACGCGTGGTGGACGCGTACACCCGCCGCTTCCAGACGCAGAAGAACGGCCCGGCGCCGCTCGTTGATGGAGCCGTAGAAAAGAACGTCGATGTCCTGCCCGGCGGCGTTCGCGATGCGGTCCAGCGCGGCTGCGAAGCCGACCGGCACCACCTGCACCGGCTGGAGGCAGGCGACTCGCTCCCAGAAGGGCAGGTTCAGCTCGGAATAGTCCCACACGCGCATGCGCGCGGCCAGCGCCGGGTACCAGGCCGGCAACTCCGCCCCGCCCAGCTGCTCCAGGTTGTAGACCACCGTGCTCGCGGGCAGCGCCAGGGCTTCGGCCTCCGGCAGCAGGTGCGCGCCGAGGACGACGTTGGTTGCCGACGGGTCGAACGTGTTTTCGCCGAGGACCGCCGCGTGCCCCAGCGAGCCGAGCGCGGAGGCCAACCCTTCCGCGACCTCGCGAAAGGCCTCGCTATGCGCGTAGCCCGCCGGTTTGACCAGCACGATATGAAACTTTCCCATCACGCACCCAGTCTCCCCCGGAAAACGAAAGCCAACAACATCACGGAAGTAACGGGCCCTGCGATAAACTCAGGCGAGAGGAATCTTCCATGGCCGATGCCGTTCTGACCCCTGAAGCGACTGATCCGGGCGCGGAGTTCGCGCGCCGCGGGCAGAAGGCGGTCCGCCGCCAGATCATCGGCTTCACCTTCTACAAGATTCTGCCGGAGTGGCGCCGCCTGCCCGCCGAGCAAAAGGCTGAGCACAAGCGGCAGTTCGCCGAGACCGTGCAGCGATGGAACCAGCCGGGCCGCATGCTCACTCTTTCCTATTCAACCGTGGGCCTACGCGGCGACTGCGACATGGTGCTTTGGACCATCTGCTACAACGTCGACGACCTGAACGAGATGCGCGCGGAGCTGCTCGCGACCCCGCTCGGCGGCTGGCTCGAGACCCCGTACAGCTATCTTTCGATGACCAAGCGCAGCCAGTACATCATCAGCGGCGAGGAAGCGGACCAGACCGAGTCGCGCACCAAGCTGCGTCCCGGCGGCCAGCGCTACATCTTCATCTACCCGTTCTGGAAGACGCGCGCCTGGTTCCTGCTGCCCATCGAGGAGCGCCAAAGGCTGATGAACGAGCACATCCGGATCGGCCAGGAGTACCCGCGGGTCAAGCTCAACACGACTTACTCCTTCGGGATCGACGACCAGGAGTGGGTCGTGGCTTTTGAAACGAACTACCCGGAAGACTTCCTCGATCTGGTCCAGAAGCTGCGCGAAACCGAGATCAGCCCCTACACCCTGCGCGACACGCCGATCTTTACCTGCATCCGCATGACGCCCGAGCAGATGCTGGAGCGCCTGGGTTGACCCCGCTGCCGTTTATCGATCTTCAGGCCCAGTACAAGGGGCTGAAAAGCAATATCGACGCGCGCATTCACCGGGTTCTCGACCACGGCCAGTACATCCTCGGCCCGGAGGCCGGCGAGCTCGAAGCACGCCTGGCCGCCCGGCTCGGCGTCAGGCACTGCATCTGCTGTTCGAGCGGCACCGATGCGCTGCTGCTCGCCTTGATGGCGCTCGGGATCGGCCCCGGCGACGAGGTGATCACCAGCCCTTTCACGTTCTTCGCCACCGGCGAGGTCATCGCGCTGCTCGGGGCCGTGCCGGTACTGGTCGACATCGACCCGTCCACCTACAACCTCGATCCGGCCTTGATCGCGGACGCGATTACCCCGAAGACGAAGGCGATCCTGCCCGTTTCTCTGTACGGGCAGCCCGCCGACATGGACGCCATCAACGCCTTTGGCCTGCCGGTCGTCGAGGATGCAGCCCAAAGCTTCGGATCCATGTACCGTGGCCGGCACTCGGGCGCGCTCTCTTCGATCGGCTGCACCAGTTTTTTCCCGTCCAAGCCGCTGGGCTGCTACGGGGATGGCGGCGCGTGCTTTACCGAGGACCCAGCGCTCGCGTTGCGCATGCGCCAACTGCGCAATCACGGGCAGGAGGTCCGTTACCGCCACGCGGAGGTCGGCATCAACGGCCGGCTCGACACGCTTCAAGCGGCGGTGCTGCTGGGCAAGCTCGATGTCTTCGACCGCGAGCTGGTCGCGCGCGGGGAGAACGCGAACGCGTACTCCGGCGCGCTGCTGGCGCTCGAAAAGAAGGGCAAGCTCCGGCTGCCCGTGCTGCTGCCCGACCGTACGCATGTTTTCGCGCAGTACACGATCGAAGTGGAGGGCAGGGAGGCGATCGCGCACACGCTGGCCGAAGCGGGGGTGCCGACCGCCGTGCATTACCCGGTCCCGATGCACCGGCAGCCCGTGTTCACATCCGGGAGCCGGCCTTGCCGGGCGCGGGGTGAGCTGCCGCATGCGACGGCGGCGGCTGCGAAAGTCCTGAGCCTGCCGCTGCATGCGTACATGAGCCGCCGCGCGATCGAGCAGGTGGTCCATGCTCTGAGCGCGGCACTGCCGGCTTGAAATCGTTTCCAGCATTTCATCAGTGGACAATCGGTTGACCGCCGAGGCCGCGTAGGTCCTGGGACACTAGCCGCGGCGAGGCATCGGAGCAATTTGAGTCAACAGCTAACCTGTTCATTTTGATGGCTTTAACCGTAGGGATGAAAGCAGCTTCTCTTTCCGCGCACTAACCCCTTGCCAGAGCCGCCCCCGAGCAGGTACTTTTTCTACTGCGAAGGGGGGACTGGCGTCCACTCGCCCCCCGCAGCGAGGACAAACGATTGATACACACACGTAAAATTGCAATCTTTTCTGAGGCAGCAGCACGACGCGCGCGTTTCGCGGCAGGGTTGGCGATGATGACCGGGTGCATGCTGCTCCCGTCCGCCCCCTACGCGGCAGCACAAAGCAACACAGCCGATATCCTCGGTACGGTCACCGATGTGGGCGGCGCGGTGATCGCGAATGCCACCGTGACCCTGACCAACCTCGACACCAAGGAAGTGCGGACGGTCCAGTCCTCCGGCGCGGGCGAGTACGACTTCGCTCAGCTGGGGCCCGGCAACTACTCGGTCCAGGTCAAGCAGAACGGCTTCAAGACCTTCGAGATACCCTCGATCGCCCTCGCCACCGGCGACCGCGCCCGCGAGGACGCCAAGCTCGATGTCGGTGCCGAGTCGCAAACCGTGCAGGTGACCGCGCAGACGCCGGCGCTCCAGACCGACTCTTCCGTGATTCAGGACGTCGTCACCGAGCAGGCCGTGCAGGACCTGCCGCTTTCCGGACGCAATTACATCAACCTGGCGCAGATCACCCCCGGCGCGAGCGAAGGGCCCGGCAACGGCCTGACCTCCGGCGCGCGTCCCGACGACCGCCGGCAAACCTCCGCCGTGGTCGCGAATGGCCAGTCGGAGATCCTGAACAACCAGACGGTGGACGGGCTCGACAACAACGAGCGCATCATCGGCGGCATCGGCGTGCGGCCCTCGATCGAGGCGATACGAGAGATCAGCGTGCAGACCAACACCTACACGGCCGAGGTAGGGCGCACGGGCGGCGCGGTGGTCAACATCATCACCAAGTCCGGCTCCAATGCCTTTCACGGATCGGCGTACGAGTTCTTCCAGAACGACGTGCTGAACGCCAACCCCTACAACTTCGGCAATCACTTGCCCAAGCCCAAGCAGAGGCAGAACCAGTTCGGCGGTTCGATCGGCGGCCCGATCGTCAGGGACAAGGTCTTTTTCTTCGGTGACTACGAAGGGCTGCGCCAGATTCTCGGGCAGAATCCGACCATCAACCAGACGCTCACCGACGCAGACTACAACGTAATCCACAGCGGCAACCTGGCCGCGATTACCGCCCTTGCCGGCGGCCCGATCGATCAGGCCGGCCTGAACTACGCCCTGCTTTACCCGCACTCGAACAGCGCGACCGGCGGCAGTCTGAACACCGGCGCGTTTCAGTCCTCGCCCGTGCAGATCCGCAACTCGGACACGGCGGACGGCCGCGTCGACTGGCAGATCGACCAGAAGGACCTGCTCTACGGGCGGTTCACCTACAACAATGTTCCGTTTACGCTGCCGGGCTTTTTCCCGCTCGTGACGCAGAGCGGCGTGACGGTCTCCCCGGGCGGCAATGTGTACGCCTTCCAGGGTAATGCGAAGGACACCGCGCAGAACTCGCAAATCAACTACGTGCGCACCGTCAGCCCGACGGTCCTGCTTCAGCTGGGCTTCGGCTACACGCGTGTCAATAACCAGTCGCTTCCGCTCAACTACGGCGTCAACGCCAGCCAGGCGTTCGGGCTTCCGGGCGTCAACCTCGACGCGGTGACCTCGGGCCTGTCGCCGACCTTCGTGGGCAGTCTCGCCTCGCTGGGCAGCGGCAACTTCATCCCGATCATCGACATCGACAACACGTTCCAGGAGAACGGGTCGGTCACCATCAATCGCGGCAAGCACAGCATCAAGACCGGCGCGGCGCTTATCCGCAGGCAGGCCACCAATGTCCAGAATAACTTCGGCATCGGCAGCTTTTCCTTCAATCCGTTAAACGCGAACCAGAGCACCGCGGACCAGTCCGGCTTGTCGGCGCTGCTCCAGGGCCGGTACGCGAACGTGGAGCGCTCGAACAGCCTGGTCCCCCCGCACTATCGCAACTGGGAGCCCAGCGTGTACGTGCAGGACGACTGGCACGCGGCCTCGAACCTGACGCTCAACCTGGGGATTCGCTACGACATCCTGACCCCGTTCACCGAGGTCAAAAACGCGCTCACCAACTTCAATCCCGTTACGGGCAAGCTGGCGGTCGCGAACGTCGGCGGCGTCAATAAGTATGCCGGCCTCAACACGACGTACTCGAACGTCGCGCCTCGCATCGGCTTCGCGCTCACGGCGGCTCCGGGCACGGTGATCCGCGGCGGCTTCGGCATGTCGTACTACCAGGGCAACTACACCTCAAACAGCTCGGAAAAGGCACAGCCGTTCGTTTCCGACTACAAGGCGAACAACTCTCCCACCGGGCCGGCTCGCTTCCTATTCAGCCAGGGATTGCCGGTACCGGCCGCTTCGGACCCGAATAACCCGACCGGCAACATCAACGACGTGATGAACACCAACTTCCGGACGTCCTATCTCGAACAGTTCAACCTGACTCTCGAGAAGACCTTCGGCGCGAACGTGTTTCAGGCGACCTATGTCGGCGAGCTCGGCCGGCATATCGCACAGATCACCAACGACCAGAACGCGCCGGCGCTGATCTCGAACTCCGCGCTTCAAACCTATGCCAACCAGCTCGGAACGGACACGCCGACGGCCTTCAACCTGCTCCGGCCGTATCACGCGACCTTGCCGAACGCCCAGCAGATCGGGCAGTTCACCAGCACGGGCGTCTCGAATTACCAGGCCCTGCAGCTTTCGCTCACCCGCCGGACCACCAAGGGCCTGACGGTTGGGGCCAACTACACCTACTCGCACAACCTCGATAACGTGCTGGCCTACAGCAACGAGGTCAACGATGGGTATGGCGCGGTGCCGACCCAGCTCAGCACGATCGAGTACGGCAACAGCGATCTGGACCTCCGGAACCGCCTCGCCGTGACCGCGAACTACGAGCTGCCCTTCGGCAAAACCCTCACCGGCTACAAGGCCGCGCTCGGCAAGGGTTGGCAGGCGAATACCCTGCTGGTTTGGAACAGCGGTCTGCCGTTCACGGTCACTCAAGGCAACGGTGTCGTGAGCACGCAGCTTGGTGCCACGGCGAACAGCCGTCCGAACCAAATTCGCAAGGCGAACCTGAGCGGGTTCCACCTCGGCGGGAACGGGGCTCCGACGCAGTTCTTCGACGTGACTGCCTTCCAGCCGCAGCTTTCGGGCACACTCGGCAGCGAACGGCGTAACCCGCTGTACGGTCCGCACTACCGGCACACGGATGTCTCATTCTTCAAGAGCTTCCCCGTGTACAAGGAGTCGACCGTGGAGTTCCGGGCGGAGTTGTTCAACGTCATCAACATCACCAACTTCGGCAGCCCGAACGCGAACTACAGCACCGCGCTCGCCTATCAGAGCACCGATCCCCTCGCGCAGAACTACGCGCCCGCGACGGACCCGCGCTCCAACATCTACAACTTCACCTCCAGCAACGTCGGGTCGATCACCAGCCTTTCCGCGAACTATGTACCGCGGCAGGTGCAGTTCGCCCTCAAGTACCAGTTCTAGCCCCCAACGCACCATAAAGAGAAAAGCCCGGCCAACCAGCCGGGCTTTTCT
>CAXTTW010000017.1:0-1549 GCA_964247255.1 uncultured Acidobacteriaceae bacterium | reverse complement strand
GCCGCCCAGCAGCGACCCCACCAGCCCGCCGGAGCTTTCCCGCGCGCCGCCGCCCAGGTAGGGTGCGAGCTTATGCGCGAACTGCGGCAGGGTCAGCGTTTGCAGCCACACGCGGCCCGGCCCGGTGAGCGCGGCCAGGAAGATCCCGTCCCCGCCGAAGATCATGTTGCGGATGCCCTGGATGCGCGTGATGCCGAAGTTGATCGAGGCCTCGAACGCCCCGACGTGCCCCGGATGGACCCGCAGTGTCTCGCCCGGACGCAGGTCGCGGGCCACCAGCTCGCCGCCGAGCTCCAGCCAGGCCACGCCCTCCCCGGTCACGCGCTGGAGCAGGAAGCCGTCGCCGCCGAAGATGCCCGCGCCGAGCGACTGCTGGAAGCCGACGCCGATCTGCACCGCGGGGGTGGCGCACAGGAAGCCGTGGCGGTGAACGAAGTATTCGCGCCCGCGGCCTACCTCGACCGGCACGATGTGGCCCGGCATGCGCGCGGCAAAGGCGATCTCGCCCTGCGCCCCGGCGGCCCGGTACTCGGTCATGAACAGGCTGCCGCCGCCCGCCACGCGCTTGAGCGCGCCGAAAAAGCCGCCCCCGCCCGCGAACTGGGTGTGCGTGGTGAGCTGGATGGAGCTCGACATCCAGCTCAGCTCGCCGGCCTCGGCGATGACCGACTCGTTCGGGTCGAGCAGAAACTCGAGCACCGGCATGACACTTCCCACGATCCTGTTTTGCATGCGTGTCCCCTGGGAACAGGGTAGAGGGTGGAGGGGGGAGGGTAAAGGGGAAAGCGAGGGTGAAGCTGTTCGCGGGATGACGGCTGCCCCGCAACTTGACCTCAGCTCTGGCCTTTGTCCAGGCTGAGCGGGTAAATCGGGTGATTCTGAGGACTGAAGCGGCGAAGGACCTGCTTTCGCGAAGTTCGACAGCAAAGCAGATCCTCCGCTCCATGGGCTCACCTTGGGGAGAGCCTTTGGGCTGAATGTTTACCCTTTCCCCCTCCACCCTTAGCTACCCGAGGCAAGGTTCGCCAGCAGGCGGTACGCCCCTTCAACGCCCTCCGGCAACTGGCGGTAGAGGGCCAGGGCCAGGTACACATAGCGGCCTTTGCCGACGGGGGCGACGAGCAGGCCGCCTGCCTGCGGGGCCTGATAGGGGTCGGCGGTGCGCACCAGAGGCTTCCACTCGCGCGCCCAAGAAGCCGCGAAGCCGTGGCCGCGCTCCTCGACCCAGCCGTCGAAATCGGCGGCGGTGATGCGGTTGGGCGTCGTCAGGAGGCGGTCGCGGGTGTCGAGCAGGGTCACCGGCGACCGCTCGTCCACCACTTTGGCCGGGGAGGAACCCAGGTGCGCCGGGTAGGGCAGGCCGGGAAAGTCGGCGCTCTGGTACTGGATGACGACAGTGCCGCCCGCCTCGGCGTACCGTCGCAGGGCGGGCGAGCTTTCCGCTAGGCCGGGCGCCGCGGTGTAGGTGCGTACCCCCAGCATCACTGCCGTGTAAGGGCGCAGGTCCGCCGAGGCGAGAAAGCCGCGCAGATCGTTTTTTGGAAGTTCA